>CAZTWC010000294.1:0-4535 GCA_964617105.1 uncultured Myxococcia bacterium | reverse complement strand
GGGCAGCAACGCCTGTCCAGGGCCGCCCACCACTTGACTTTCTTGACCCCGGCCTCTTTGTAAAAGTGCAGGCGGCCGTTGTTGTGGGCCCGGTTGATTTCAGTCCGGCAGATCAGCATCAGCCGCTGCTGGGCGCTTTTGAACACGGTCTTGCCCGCCCGCCGGAAAGCCTCCTTGTCCTTTATCACCCGGCCGATCACCCGCACTACCTGGGGAGTGTTTTTGCCGCTTATCATTCCACCAGATATCCGCATCTTGATATCATGACAAAGTTGCTCCGACAGGTTACCCATAAGTTGGATCCGGTAGTTCTGCAAGAATAGCAGCGCATCGGTATCCACTCCGGGAAGCAGGCTCTCCACCAGGCCGATGATTTCATCAGTTTTCAGCCCGGTAAACCCGGAGACCCGGTGATGTTTGAACTCCATAATGCCACTGGCAATCCCCGATTTGATAACCTCTTCGGTCTGGACCGGGGTTATGGTGGCCAGTTCTCCCGATAGTTCGCTGGCCACCTGGTCAACAACCTCCTTTAGGGTCGGCAAATAGGCCAGCCGCATTGGCACAGCCTGGTTCTGCGATAAGGGAGATGGCGCCGCCACCAGGGCCATTTCCTCAAAGTGATAGATCTGCTCCTTGATTTTTTGAGCAGCCAGGGCCAGGAAGGCTTCCAGTTCTTTTACCTGCTTTTTGGTCAACCTGTCCTGACCGGCTCTGATTTTTTCTACTATCTCACCCAATTCCCTGGTCCGGGCCTGGGTCTTTAGTTTTGCCGCTGCCCTTTGTATCTGCATCAAAATGTTCCTTTATTGATTCCCCGCCTGCTGGTAAATCGCCTCAGTGGCGCCGGCTTCATCCTCTATTTCACCATCCCCTTTCAATCCCAGCATCCGCCGGGCCTCCGAGGATGTCAGTATCCCCAGCGAAACCAATTGGACAATATCCTGCACACTCCAATTGGTATCGAGGATTACGTTCTCCTGGCTTTTACCATTATCTTCTACCGCCGGATCAAGACCTATTTTGGTCTGCAGCGTCTTTTTAGACATCAGCCCCCGGTCATACATTTCCACAAACAACTTCTTGATATCGGTTTCATTGTGCAGATCCAGGTCGTTGAAATGGTATTTGATCTCAGCATCATCGTATCCCTTCAGCCTTTTCCACTCGCCAAATACCCAGTCCAAAAGTTCCCGGACTCTCTGTTTTATCTCCTTTAAACCTATAACCATCTTCTGCATAGATATATTGGCAGTGGCAAAGTTGGGACCATCTCCGGAGATAATGCTTCTCGCCATACCCAGAGCCACCAGGATGTCCTCTTTAATCTGTTTGACCTTGCCCTCCGTATCAAGAGCGCCGTCAGTGCCGTAGGTCTCCGCCTTGACAAAAAAGGGCACCACCAAACCCGAGTCCAAATCCAACTTGTTCATCTCCTGGCGGATATCATCGATCATCCTGGTTGTAGGCTTGATTAACTTGTCGCCATAGTAGCCACCCACCTGGATAAAGCGCAAAGGGGTGGCCCATCTCTTGGCAATAGCCCGCTCCGCCCGTCGGTAGTCCCGCAATAATTCTATGGAGTCAAAGGCGGGCAGGATCATCGAATGGCCCCGCAAACAAAACTCGGTGGCATTCCACTTTTGATGGATCAACTGGTCGAGGAGCAGGTTGATCTCCTTTTGATTCTGGTCAGTCACTATGGCACCGGAACCTGAGCCAGAGCCAGCGCCAGAGCTGGAACCCAAACCTAAACCTGAACCAGAAGCAGTTAGCCCAGGCTTTTGCACAGCCTTTAGAAGAACATCATTATCGAATTTCATCTCCACTGAGATAGGATTTACACAGGTCACCTTCTCAATGTCAGTCCCATCATTGGTGCGGTTAAAATAGCCAATAGCATCACCCTTGACCAGGAGTTGCAGCACCATGTCCTTGACAAATCGATTCAGATTTAGCCGACCGAACATCTCCATTGCCTCCTTTTCAATATCTTCATCCTGGCAGGAGACCTGGATCTCATCGCCCAGGGCAAACACCCGCCAGGAATTGATGGCATTGGAGACTATCGGCTCAGTTTGGTAGTATTCCCACGCCTTACGGGCCACATCTATCCACCTTTCCGGCACGGTCGCTCCAGCAGTTTGCTGGCTAAACACCCCCGGGTCCAGGGCTGCGGCCGTCATCATCTGTCTTTGATTTTGATGGTTGGCGCCGTTAGTTCTATTTCTTCTGCCTGTTCTCTTCATTGTTGTCATGATTATCCTCCCATGAAAATAAAAAATTACTCAAACTCCACACACCAGTGCATTCACATCTGGCACTATTACACTATTGCCCCTGTCTGCCAGTTCTATCTCCCCCGAAAGATTGGATCGGTGGCCATACAGGGGACATAAACTTCCTCAACATTATCGGTAAACTCTTTCAGCCTATTGGTGTCTCGGGCCAAAAAGGCACACCTAACAGCATCGATAATGTGGTCTTTACCTTTGGAATAGATTATCCCCCGCTCGCCGATGTGATAGGTATGGTCAGCAAATTGGTCCTCTATCTCATTATCATCACCAGGCAATACCACCAGCCGTTTAGCCAGGGCAAAGTTGATAAGTTGGGTCATATACTCTTTGGTCCGTTTCTTAATCGGAGCGCCGTATTCATTTTGACCGATAATAGTGGTGCTGCCAAAGTCAAAGCCCTGGAGTTTGTCGACCAATCGATTATCGGCAAACTTGTCCAGAGTGAGTAACTCCTGCATCACCGCCAGGCCATTCCCTCCCTTGTCAATGCCAATAGCCATCGGCTGATAATTCCTGTCTATCGCTGCTATCAACTCACTGATTATGGGGTAGGACACATGCTCAGCATGGACTCTCAATACCATCCGCAAAATGTCATTAGTCTCCCCAGTCAATGCAAACAGCACCAGTTCCGTCGGATCGGAAGTATAGCCCAGATCTCCGCCAAGGTAATAGGTGCCGGTGTGTTCCGCCAGGTTTAACAGAGTATCCACCCGCTCCCTTATCTCTTTCTCACTGTCACAATCCTTGAACTGCTCGCCAGTTATAAAAATCCGCCCATACTCCACTACCTCTGCCATGCAGCGGTAATACTGCTCCATGTTAAAAACCCCAAAACTGGGCTTGCCATGTTCCCCAGCGATTTCATGCTGCCAGTCAACCGTGTCTTTGCCACCGTAGAAACTCAAAAGATGTCTCTCCCGTTCCTTGTTCCAATGGGGCGTTATCCAGGTAGGCCAATGAAAAAGATACCAGTCAGGAGACTTGGTTACTTTGTAGTAATACGAGCCCCGGAGACCATTGGGAGTGGAATAGACCCTCATACTGCCATCTCCCAAAAGGCACATCCGCAGGGCTTTCCAGGCTTTGTCCGTTATAAAAGCCGCCTCATCCACATAGAGCATCTGCACATGTAATGAACGAAATGCCTCTCCATAAGGGCCGCCCGGTCTGAAGTGGATAACTGTGCCATTGGCAAATTCCACTTTGAAATAGGGTTTTCTGAACACCTTGGGAACACCGGTTTTGTTTTTGGCGATACTGGCCTGTAAGTCAGGACAGTTCTCCAGTTGGAACTCGAACTCATCCACCAGGGTATCAAGTTGGGCCTGGTGTGGCGCCGCTACCAGAGCGGAGCCTCCCCTGGTGGTAAAGGAATAGTGAAGGAGATGGGTGATCAAAGAAACCGTCTTTCCCGTGTCTCTACCGTCCCGGTGGACAATAAAACTGGCATTGGACTGTAAATCCTTTTTTTGATGGTCCCAGTATTTGCGCCTGGACTTGTCCCGGTTGAGCAAAAAGAACTCCCCCCACTTGACCGGGTCCTTTAATATGGCCGTCACTTTACTTCTATCCATTTCGTGTATTGGCATTCTTGGTCTTGACATTTTTTTAACTCCTACTTCTCCAAATCAGTTAATCCTTTAACTTCTTTATTTCCTCTAGCCCCGCTAACTAGTTAAAATTTATTTGCGATTTCGACTTTAATCACTTGACTTGTTTCAAAAGGGAAGCATTCATGGACACGTCGATGACATAAAACCCTTACCAGTAAAGGAGATGAGCCATGAACGAAACGACCATCGAATCCACAACTATTGAAACCACGATTACTGAAACAGCAGCCCCTAAAACCATCACCCAGGCCTTGCCCGAGTATCTTGAATACCTGAAAGGCCAAAGCAAAAAAGAGTCCACCATAAACACCATTGGCCGGCTTTTGAAACTGGTTATCAAACACCTGGGAGAGCAAAAGCAGATGAGTAAAATCCTGCCCACCCATATCGCCGGTTTTTTCAAAAGCGACCTGGCCAACAAGGTGAAGGACCGCCCCATGGCTGAACCCACCAGGTTGCAAATCCGCCGGGTGACCAGGCAATTTCTGGTCTGGGCTCATGAGACAGGATTGGTTGATAAAGTGCCTTTGCCCAAGGAGGAGATGAAACTGGTTAAACCTGGGAATAGTAATACTAGCCAAGGTGATCAAGGCAATCAAGGCCATCTGGGCAATCAGAG
>CAZTWC010000293.1:0-4538 GCA_964617105.1 uncultured Myxococcia bacterium | reverse complement strand
GACAAGATTTGGCCTATTCAGGAGGCCGCACCTATGCATCTGGCACTTACCGGGGTGATATACAATTTGACTTTAATCAAGATGATTTCGATTTGCTCTACTTTGACCAAAATGGCAATCTCTCCGAAAAGGAAAGCGCTTTTACCGTTCCAGGACTCTTTTGTGAGAAACTATTTACTTCAAGAGCGCTTAAGTCATACCATGGCTGGTTTGAAAATGCCTTTTTCACCATCAAAAAACAACTCCAAGACCTTCTGGTTATCAATGCTACCGAGGACGGTGCGCTCATTAAAAATGCTTTGCATATGAAACTAGCGGAAGTGGTGGATAAATATATTTACAGAATCAACCCCCTTCATAATGTAGAGCGTATAAAAAAACCAGAAAAGTCATTTTTGCCAAAAGGTCATTCTGCTGCAGTTTTGAAAAGTCGTCAAGTGTTTGCCTCCCGACTGTCGGAAATTATAAAATCCTCCTCAGAACTATTGGATTACTTTGAAGCACCCCAACCTTCAAAACAATCTTTCAATGTGAAACCAAAAGCCGTTGCCTTGCTCAAATTCATCGACTCTTGCCAATTTAGTCAACAAACCTTTAAATTCGAAGTGCATCGATTCTTACATATTGATAAAAAAGCAAGCCTGAAAGATAGAGTTATTCCATTGGCATCAGGGATAAAAGAAAAAGGTGAAAAGATGCTCAAGCTACTGGATCAGAATTTCTAAACATTTGATTTATCTTGCCAATCAATTGATTTATCGCTTTTCTCTCCTCAAATTTATGGCAACACTGCAAATAGCGGCACAGGCAATCAACGCCAAAAGCATATTCGGCATATTCTTCGATAAGTAAAAATCCTAAATGTTTATAAACCGGGTAAAAATCTGGTTCAATCTCCAGGCAGCGGCGGAAACTTGCCAAAGCCTCACTGGTCATTCCCTGCTCCAGATAATATTTGCCAGCCATCAGGTAACTCTCAGGTAAATAAGGGTTTTCGGCAATTATCTTCTCTAAATATTTCCGGAACTTCTCCGGGTTTCCCTTATCTTTATAGGCCATGGCTACCATTAAAGGCAGATCAACCAAATCGGGACTGCTCTGATATAGTTGATCAAGTTTTTCTGCTCCCCGGTCGACATTTTTTGCCAACTCCCGCCGGGCTTCCTGGTATAGAGATAACTCCTGGTGATTCAGACCATAATGATAAACCGCCTGGATAAAGGGGAGCGATTCAAAAGAACTATTCTCTCCTTCAGACAAAATCCCACCTTCAGTTGAATTGATTATCGTTCTCTGCTCTTTAAATTGATCAATTAAGTTCTGTACACATTTTCTAAAAAAAATCATCTTGGTAGAAGTGGGAACTTTACTGGAGTGCACAGTTGCATCGCAGGCAGAACGGCAAGCCTCAAAGTGGATTCGGTCCAATCCTGCCAGATTGGCGATATATTCTTCCGGTAGGTTGGAAAGACTGAGGAGATTTTTTTGCGGAACTAATCCTTTCCATAGATATTCCCCCTTTAACATCTTTTGAAAAGTTTGTTCATCTTCAGCGCCATAGAGTCGATCAAAATAGGTTCCTCTGGCATAATAACGATAATTATCAAAAGCAAAATTGAAACCCAACAGAACAATTGGTTGGCAACCCATAAAAAGGGCTGAGTAGAGGGCGGTGTGAGTAACGCTACCGCCACCTGGAACTTTTGTCAGTCCCGGCACCTGGTTAACCAACTCAACATATTGGCTACGGTTTATTGGTATATGGTAAAAATATTCTCGTCCCCTGAACATTGACAAAACCTCCGGGGATATATGAGCTATGGCAATGAGGGCAATATTTACGGTTTCATAATGATAGCGATAAAGTTCTTTTATCTGATTACCGCCATCCACGGTGACCACATAATCGGGAATTATTCCCCTTGCTAAAAGAGCTGACAGGGCCATATCGGAGCAGATAATCTTAAAACGGTGCTTAAATCTTTTTAATAGATAGATATTTTTATCCAGACCTGGTCCGGGAGTTACAACGATAGCGGGTTGATTTAAATGGCGGTTATATAGAGTAGATAAAAGATTAGTCGATTTTATCCGGAATAGATTCTGTTGGAAATTGTTAGACCATTGGGGAAGGTTTTGGTCAATATTTGATACGGTTAATTTGCTAACCATCTCAAGTCAGTTATTTTTTAATGCTTTTTAATAGCAGGTTCAACAAAAAGATAACCATTTTTCCAGCCTGGAACTGCGCCCTTGACCAGCATCAGGTTGTCTTCTTTCCTTATCTCCACTACTTGTAGATTCTGGACGGTTCGGTTTTGATTTCCTAATTGTCCCGGCATTTTGTGTCCCTTGAGAACATGCTGGGGATAACGACAACCAATGGAACCGGCATGGCGTTTGGACTCATGAGTGCCTCTGGTCGCGGGAAATCCGTGAAAATGGTGCCGTTTCATTACCCCGGCAAAACCTTTTCCCTTGGTTCTCCCCGCAATATCCACATACTTCACCTCTTTGAACAGGTCAACTGTGATCTCCTGGCCGGCCTCGAATTTGGCCGCTTCTTCCTGGTTTACCCTAAATTCTTTTAGTATCTTCAAGGGCCCAACTTTGGCCTTGTTCAGATGGCGCAACTCTGGTTTGGTTTTCCGTTTGGGTTTAGTGGGCTCAAATCCTAATTGAAGAGCGGTGTATTTGTCTTTTTCTTCAGTCCGAATCTGGATAACATAACATGGTCCCAGTGCAATTACGCTAACGGGAATGGCATTTCCTTCTGTATCGAATATTTTGGTAGTGCCCAATTTTTTTCCAATTAATCCCAGTGTCATTTTATGCTCCTGCAGTAGAAGGGTTTGAATAACCTTTTTCCCGGACCAATTTAACAGGTCAGGGAATACTTATGTTAAAAAAGGTTGTATTTCAAGATAAGAGTATCATATAATAATTAAATTCAAGTTGTTGTCAAGCAAAAAGATAACCATTTCTATTATGTATAAAAGAAAAGACCACTTTTACACCAAAGCAAAAAAAGAAGGCTATCGTTCAAGGGCAGCCTATAAATTGATGGAGATCCAAAATAAATATAGGATTATTAAACCTGGAAATCAGATACTCGACATTGGGTGCGCTCCTGGCAGTTGGCTAGAAGTTGTTAAGATTATTACCAAATCAAGGGGAACTATGGTGGGGGTCGATCTCCTGCCACTCGATCCCATAGATGGAGTGCACCTGATATCAGGCGATATCCACGACCAGGTAGTGCACCAAAAGATCATTGCAATACGCGAATCTTTTGACCTGCTCTTATGCGATGCTGCTCCCAATTTGTCCGGCAATAAAATAACTGATCAGCATAATCACTATCGCCTGATAAAAGCGGTTCTTGATTTTTCTCACTCAGTGCTTAAGCCCGGGGGTAAACTATTATGCAAAGTGTTTCAATCACCCCAATTAAAAGAGTTAACCGCTCAATTTCGCCAGGCGTTCAATCAGAATAAAATAATCAAACTGGATTCCACCAGAAAATCTTCGGCTGAGATGTATCTCTTAGGGCTTGGTTGGAAAGGTTCCTGATATTAAGGTGGAATTAGGTCAATCCGGAAATCAACTTCCTGGCGAAAATTCGGACACTATATCTGGAAGGCATTTTCCAGGTGATCCATCTTTAGTTTTCCTTCATCCTCATAAACCCCGACAATATCAAAGCGAAAAGAGTAATTTGCATACTGTCTATAATGGTTGATAAAAGCCAGAGCAGCTTTGCGTAGTTTTTTACGTTTTTTTTCGTTAACACTAAAAACCGGACTGAGATAACTCTGATTTCGACGATAACGGACCTCTACAAAGACTATTAGTTCATCTTGTTCTACAACCAAATCAATCTCTCCCTGGTGGATACGGTAATTGCGGACCACCAGTTTGTAGCCATTGTCCAGCAGAAATTGCTCCGCTTCTCTCTCAGCCAAATCACCTTTCTGTTTACTACTGACTTTTTGGCTCATAAATCATTTCTCTGGTACCTGTTATAACCCCCTTAAAAGATTTACGGTGAATAGGGCAGGGGCCGTGTTTTTTTAGTGCATCCAGGTGCTCTTTGGTACCATATCCTTTATTTTTTCTAAAATTGTATACCGGGTACAATTGGTGAAACTCGTGCATCATTTTATCGCGATAGACCTTGGCAATGATTGATGCTGCAGCAATATTGATACTCAGTTGATCTCCTTTAGGATATGCTTTTTGAACCAGTGCAAGATTGGGAATCTCTATATTTCCGTCAACCAGCAGCAATTCCGGAGATTTTGGAGCGATTAATGAGGTGGCATCATTTACCGCCTGTCGCATAGCTTTTAAAGTAGCCTGTAATATATTTATTCGGTCTATCTCTCGGTTGTCTATCTGGCCTACTCCAAAACAGAGGGCTTCTGTGGTAATTATGCTATAGAGTCTTTCACGAGTGCTGGCTTTGATTTTTTTTGAATCATCAACCTCGGTATGCAGCCAGCCAGGTGGCATCATTGCCGCTGCCGCAACCACTG
>CAZTWC010000292.1:0-4544 GCA_964617105.1 uncultured Myxococcia bacterium | reverse complement strand
TCCTGGAGCCAAAGAGACAGAACAAGACCTGGGCCGTCTGGCAGTTGACTATGACGCAGTATTGATGGAAAATCACGGCGTCATTAGTTGGGGAGATGACTTGGAACAGGCTTTTTTGCGAATTGAATTGGTTGAACACCTGGCCAAAATCGCCCTGGTGGCGCGGCAATTAGGCGGGTCCAAAACCTTACCGCCCGAAGATGTGCAGGTGTTGTTATCCAAAAGGTATCAAGCCGGACTGGGACCGGAAGCCAGAAATCGTGAAACAACTCCCAAAAGAGGAGGCATAATTGCCAACTCAACCTGTATAGATGCTAAAACAGAAAAACGCCTGGAGGAAAAGGATCTGGAAGAGATAATCACCAGGGAAGTTGTCCGGGTTCTAAAAGGTGGAGGTAAAAGTTAGTTTCAAGTGTTGTCAATTCAAACCAAAAACCGGTTCCGGTTAAGAGCCGATATCATCAATTGTATCCGCAACTATTTAAATTCCCATCAATATTTGGAAGTAGAGACTCCTATTTTAGTTCCATCTCCAGGAATGGAAATTCATTTGGATGCTTTTAAAATCGATCCGCCCAAACAGGCCACATCTACCCAACTCTATTTACATACCTCTCCGGAATACGCCATGAAGAAACTTTTGGCTCTGGGCTTTAACCGGATTTTTCAGTTCTGTAAAGTTTTTCGCGATGAACCTCTATCCAGCACTCATAATCCCGAGTTTACCATGCTGGAATGGTATTGCCTGGGCGAAGATTATTTTCATATTATGAATGAAATAGAACAGTGGCTTCCTCTGGTAGCCTCTGAAGTGTTGAATAAAAGGTACATTAAATGCAACGGTCATCGTATTGACCTGCATCCTCCCTTTGAAAGGGTAACGGTAAGGGAGTTGTTCCGGCGTTATATCGACATTGATCTTTTTCAGATAAGAGATGCTAAGCACTTTCTCCAAAAAGCCCGCCAAAAGGGATGTGATATTCCTGATGGAAATTTTTGGACTTATGATGATATTTTTTACCAACTATTTTTGGATAAAATTGAACCACATTTGGGATGTGAAAAGCCGGTTTTTGTTTACCAATATCCAGCCTCTATGGCGGCACTTTCAAAGATTTCAGAGATGGACTCGCGAGTATGTGAGCGCTTTGAACTGTATATTGGCGGATATGAACTGGCCAATGCCTTTAGTGAATTAACCGACAGCAAAGAACAAGAGGCCCGTTTTAAGCATGAGATGATTCAACGGGAAAAACTTGGCAAGGAACTCTATCCCCTGGACCGGGAACTTTTAAAAGCGCTTGACCATATTGATTTAACCGCAAAAAAAGCGGCCGGTATAGCGGTGGGAGTGGATAGACTGGTGATGTGTTTGACTGAGAGAGACAGGATTGAAGAGGTGTTGCTGCTAAAAAACCAATTCTTCTCCTAGAATAACCTTACCTTTTTTCTCTTTCAAGGTTCCGCCTTTAACCAGTGGATCGTGCTCAAAGCAAAGGATCCAATTCTCTTCCAGAGCCTGGGCCAGGAGCATCTTTTTCTCCTCAATAGTGGTGATAGGGTAGAGATCATAAGCCATTAACCAGGGTAGTTTCAGGTGAGCCGAGGTGGGGATTAAATCTCCAAGAAAAACCATAGTCCTGGCGCCCCCGTTTATTTTTACCAGTTGCTGACCTACGGTATGACCTTCTGAAATTATCACCTCTACTGACGGCAAGAGAGTACCGCAACCATCCATTAGATGTAGTTGTCCACTGGTTTCCAGACAAAGGAAATTTTCGGTTAAATAACTGCCGCCATCTTTTTGAGAAGGGTGATGGGCCCAATCCCAATTTCGTCTTTGGATGTGGTAGGTGGCATTAGGGAAAACAGGCTTCAATTCGCCATTAATCTTTTCAACTCCGCCACCGCAATGGTCAAAGTGGAGATGGGTAATGATCACATCGGTGATCTCTTCCAAAGTTATTGAAAAGTTTTTTAAACCCTGAAGTAAAAAATCTCCGGTATTGGTTTCCATATCTGGGTAAATTATCTTGTAAATATCCGATTGCTTGGGATCAAATTTAGAGCCAATACCTGTATCAATTAGAATTTTTCGACTGTTGGTTTCAATTAATAGTGAGCGGGAGGCCATTTCAATCCGGTTGGCCTGGTCAGCAGGTATTTTTTTTTCCCATAGCGGTTTTGGCACAATACCAAACATGGCTCCACCATCCAGCGCAAATCTGTTCCCCTCAATAGTTCTTACTGAAAAATCTCCAAAAATCATATTGAACCCTCTTGCAATTTTATTTTGTAGTTATATAATTCCAAGGTTTATGAGATACCATTGTAAATTATCAATCTGGAGTTGACAAGATGCTTTTTCCAAAAATTGTGGCAGGGGTAAAAACCATAAAAGGCTTTGAAGATATTTCTGCTTCCAGCCTGAACCTGACCAGATTAGCCGGTGACGCCTCCTATAGAGTTTATTATCGAATAACCAGGTCAGATGAAAAAAATGGGTCACTCTTAGTGATGCAGTTAGGTAAAAAGGAGATTTCTGAAGAGGTTACCGATGGTTCGGTTAAGATTATGGAATATCCCTTTGTGAGTGTTCAGCGTTATTTACATCAGTGCGGTTTGAGAGTACCCCAAATCTATTACTATAACCAACTCGATGGGATTTTACTGTTGGAAGATATGGGAGACCAACTGTTTTATACCCGCTATTGTAATACACCGTCTAATGACCATAGAATTGCTCTATACAAAAAAGCGGTGGACCTGCTGGTTAAAATCCAGAAAAATACCCTTAAATATGGCCCCCGGGATTATTGCCCGGTTTTTCAGCGCAGTTTCAATGCTAAACTTTTTCAATGGGAATTTCAGCATTTTATTGAATATTGCCTGTTGAAATATTTTGACGCCAAGCCTTCAAAAGAGGAGATGAAACATTTGAAACAGGGCTTTGACCAAATTGTCGAATATTTAACCGGACAGAAATATATTTTTTGCCATAGGGATTTCCAGAGTAGAAATCTGTTGTGGTTAGATGATGACAACTTGGCTTTAATTGACTTTCAAGATGCCTTGATGGCCCCGCCTCAATACGATTTGGTGGCTTTACTGCGCGATTCATATATACAATTGCCCTGGCCTATGGTTGAAGAGTTAATCGAGTATTATTATCAGCAAATAGTAAATTGGGACCACCAATATTTTACCAACATAGATGAATTGAAAAAGGCGTTCGACTTTCTGACTATTCAGCGTAAATTAAAGGATGCCGGCCGCTTTGTTTTTATAGACACCGAAAAAAACAATCCCTCCTTCATGCCGTCCATGTTCCCCTCCTTGAATTACGTGGCGCAGGCTCTAGGCCGCAATCCCCAATTTTCGGCAGTAACTGACGTGTTAGAGAAATATATTCCAATAATGTCCGAAGCCCTTGAGCCCAAAGGAGGTGAGAATAGATGAAAGCCATACTTCTTGCTGCCGGATTCGGCACCAGATTACAACCGTTGACCGATGATCTCCCAAAGGCACTGATGCCTATTTGTAATTTTTCTATTATAAAATACAATCTGTTTTTATTGCGGCACTATGGGATCACCGAGGTGGTTATTAACCTGCATCATCTGGGCAAAGTTTTGGAGGCGGAACTGGGTAATGGAAAAAAATTTGGAATGAACATTACCTATTCTCACGAGGCGGAAATTCTAGGGACCGGCGGAGGAATCAAAAAAGCGGCAACTTATTTAGATAACAAGACTTTTTTGGTATTAAACAGCGATACCATTATCGATTTGAATCTCGACAGGTTACTGGCTTTTCACAAAGAGAAGGGAAGTTGCGCTACCATGGTGTTGCGCCAGAACAAAGACTGTGAAACCTATGGGGTTATCGGTCTTGATCTTCAGAGTAAAATTTGTAAATTTATAGATAAATTCTCCAATGGGGAAAAAGTGGAAACCAAAACCATGTTTACCGGTATCCACATGCTTGAACCTGAAATACTCGAATATATACCTCCAGATACTTTTTGCTGCATAAATCAATACGTTTATCCAAAACTGCTTTCTAACAATATACCGACCTACGGGTATATTAACGATGGATTCTGGTCCGATGTGGGAACAATAGAGAGTTATTTTAAAACCAATATCGATTTTTTACAAAACCAGATAAAACTTTCCTATATCAATCCCTTGGATCAGTATAAATATTGTCCTCAAAAAGAGATTGAGCAAGTGATCAGGATTGGCGATGATGTCAAGATGGGGCAGGGGGTTGAACTCTATCCGCCATTACTAATTGGCGATGGCTGTAAAATATCAGATAATGTCAGATTGGGCCCTTTTACTATTATTGGCGAAGGGTGTAATTTGTCGCAGAAGGTAAAAGTTACCAATTCGATTTTATACAAAAATAGTAAAATCGAATCAGGATGTCAAATTGATCGGAAAATAATTGTTAAAAAACAAAGAGTTGGCGCCTAAAACTCCCCTTCAGTTTTATCCTCTTCTGAAAATTTAATCAGAATAACCGAGATGTTGTCCTTT
>CAZTWC010000291.1:4259-4557 GCA_964617105.1 uncultured Myxococcia bacterium | reverse complement strand
TATTCCTGGCGTTTTTTAACTTTTCCTGGGCTGATAATAACGGTAAACCCCAGGGAAAACCAGATCCCTCCTCACCCGCTTTTATCACCTATGTGATGCAGAAGATCGATGAAATGTACCGGGGAGCCAGTAGCCAGGGACTTATGACCATGAAGGTGAAGACCAAATATTGGCAACGATCTATTACTCTGGAGTCCTGGTCGCTGGGCAGCGAATATTCTCTGGTGCGGATCATAAAGCCCAAAAAAGAGAAGGGTACCGCCACCCTGAAGGTGAAAGATAATCTCTTCATTTATTT
>CAZTWC010000291.1:0-4249 GCA_964617105.1 uncultured Myxococcia bacterium | reverse complement strand
GAACAAGACGGGTCGGACTCTAAAGGTTACCGCCGAACGGATGGGTGGATCCTGGATGGGCAGCCACTTTACCAATGACGACCTGGTCAAGCACACCCGTTTTTCAGAGGACTACACGGTGAAGCTACTTTTTAGCGGCCTCCAGAAAGAGGAGGAGATTTATCGTTTTCGCTTGATTCCCAAACCGGATGCCCCCATTGTATGGGGAAAAATAGAAACCGAAGTGCGCCAGCACGATTTACAGCCTTTGCGCCAGGTTTTTTACGATGAGGATGGAAAAGCGGTGCGGATTTTGCAATTTTTTCAGCACCAAAAGTTGCAGGGCAGGGTGATGCCAATGAAAATGAGGATGACCCCTCTTGACGAAGCCCATGAATACACCGAGGTTTTCTGGCAGAAGATAGATTTTTCCGTTAAACTGTCCCGAGAATTTTTTAGACTAGAGAGATTGAAATCCAAACGCTAGAATTTTTTGTCTGGCAGAGAAGGAGATACAATTGAAAGAAATAATCTGTATCGGTTGTGGTGGTTTTATTGGTGCTCTATTTCGCCACTGGATATCAGACCTGTTTATTCATCTGTTTGGCAAGACATTTCCTCTGGGAACTTTGGTGGTCAATGTGATTGGCTGTTTGGCCATGGGAGTTATTATCTTTTTGATTGAAGAGCAAATCGGTATGTCTCCGGCTTTGAAAATATTTATAATTACCGGTTTGCTGGGTGCTCTCACCACCTTTTCCACCTTTGGTTATGCCACCTTTGAGTTGTTGAAAAATCAACAAATCTTTCTGGCTTTCCTCAATATTGGGGCTAATATGCTGTTGGGTCTGGGAGCAATCTGGCTGGGCAGGTCAGTGACCAAACTGCTGATGGCTTGAGCCAAGTACAACACCCACTCCTTGGCAGGTTGACTCTAAAAATCGCGGATATAAGCGGCCAGGTCAGGGACATCAATAAAGGGATTACGTTTTTTTTGGTATTTGACAATTCGTTCATGCCGATCTTTTTCCCATTGATCAGGCGGGTCTTGCTGGTTCCACTTCTGTAGATGCATCTCCTCATTCTGGTTGATATACAGTTTGTAGCGGATAGCCATATAAAAAATAGCCCGGGCAGCGTCACCTTTATGCTGGTCGCGGGGTTCAAAGCAGTAGGTGCCTGATGGTTGGCAAATTCCGCGCTTGCTGCCGCCTTCGGACCAATTATTCTGGTCCACTACGCCAAATTCTAGACTGCTGCGCCTGGAGTTAGTGTTGGAGTCAGTGGGAAACAGGTGGTGCAGATCAGCCTTGGCAGCTCCCGAACCAGCCCCCCGGGATTTAGGCCAGGTATGTTCGCAGTTCATATCGGTATTGTTGGGTTTGTTTCGAGTCTTTATTCTTCTGCCTGTATAGACACATTCAACATAACCGTTGTCATTGCTAATAGTACTAAACAGTTTGTCTTTGGCGGTTTCATAGCCAAGTGCAGAGTGGCTTTTTACCAGGTTATACAGGCAATCTTTCAGGCTTAGATCAGTTTTTCCCTCGCAAGGCGCGTATATTTTGGGACCTGTCAAAGTCCATGTCCGGCAATAGGTTTGGGTGTATTTTCCTTTTACGCAGGCAATCACCCGGTCACCCTCTTTGCATGCACCTTTGGTAATATAATCTTCCTGGCAAGGTGATTGAAGGATTGGATCAGTATTTTCCTCTTCATCTACAGTTAAATCACCGCCGTCTAAAGAGTTAATCTGATCGCCAATAATATTTTCTGAATTGCTGTTGTTCTCAAAGGAAGAACTTTGGTTATCATTTGGAAATAGATCTTGGTTGATACCACCATCAAACAATGGAGTATCCGCTCCACCGTCTATATCCTTGCCAGAAGGTTCAACACCACAACTTAAAAGCAGAAACAGAAGGCTTATAAAGGTTAATCCTTTAATAAACTTTATCCATATATTGGCCGGGAATTTTGCCGGGATTAATTCTTTTATAGTTGATTGCATACTGTTTAAACTAAAGTATAGGAATTTAAACTAAAGTATTAGGATTCTTGACAAATTTACCAAAAGAGATAATTTTATTCCTGACAGGGCCAGGATTTCACAGCGTTATTGATAGGTTAATCAATCTCACTGGTTAACCTCAATGATCTATTATACGCAAAGGAACGGTTAACAGCAATCAGAATATTTTATGCTTCGCTAAACCTCTAGAAAAATTAACTTTTCCTGCTATTCTAACTGCTGCCGAAGGATGGAGAATCAGCAACTATTCCTGGTTCTGGTCAACCGTTGGCAGTTATTCCGGTTCTGTGAAGGTAAATTGATGACAGGTTAATATTTTTGGCTCTCTATAATTGTTTTTTATAGCCACTGCCACCTGGTAATCAGGGTTAACAAAAGGGATAAAGAAATCCCAGGTATCTATATGATTTTTTTTGGTAAAATTTTGAGTGGCTGAGTTATCTGAAATAGAAATATTGTGGATAGAGATATGATCCAGTCCCAATGAAATCCCCTGTCCCCTGGCTTTCAAGTAAGCCTCTTTCAGGGTCCAATAGAAAAAGAATCTTTTTGCTCGTTCATCTGCCGGCAGTGCTGCAAGTATCTCGGCCTCCTGAAAGGTAAAAAAACGTTGGGCCAGGGCCAGGTGGTCAACCTGCCGGTATAGATATTCCACATCAACGCCAATATCATTATTCAGGGTTACAGCGCAGACCATGATACCCATTGTTTCATCCATTCTATCCCCCACTCTTTGAAAAGTGTGGGAGAGATTGAACCGAACCGGCAGATTTTGTCTTGAATCCTGGTTCAGTTCCGGCCGGCCGTGGCTATTGGTTATAAATTCCAACTCTCCGGGCGAAAGGTGGCAATAGGGGGCCAGCACCTGCCTAAGAAAAAGACGGGAGAGAAAATATTGTTTTTTTGGGCTGGTTCTGGTCTTCAGAGTAGAGAAAGAGAGATACTTTTTTTGTTCATCAGCACTTAAAATTGAGAAATAGTTATTTTTTAATTCTGAGTGTTGTACCAAATGGGGAAAGAGATACCAGAGATGGATTTGGTTGGTGGCAATCATGTTAAAAAATTATCATGTCTAATCAAAAGAGGCAAGATCGCTGCAAACTTGGCAGCAGGAGTTACCTTAATTCTTGAGCAAACGCAATTATTGTGTTGTAGTATTATTTTGCAATATGAAAAGTCAGGTGCAAGTTGAAAAAAAACAAGTTACCAACTATATCTCAGGAGTCTTCTTACATAGAAGAGTTTATAAAGCAGATTTTGGAGCAGTGTCCTGAGCGCCAGGCCACCAGCCTTGATGAATATCGTGCCTCTATGATGGTGCGGGATGAATTTGCCAAACTGGGTCTTTCCACCCGGGTTGAGGAGTTCTTATTTAATGATAATCTCTATGCCAATATAGTCTTGCACTTTGGCGCCGGCTCCCTGGGAACGTTGATTTCCGGGGTAGCCCCCCTGGCCGCTTTTTTTCTGCATACCCTTTGCGGCATCTCTTACTGGGCTGATTCCAATCGAAAAGCCTATATTCTCAGGCGAATTTTTCCCTTTAAAAAGTCTCAGAATGTTATTGCCACTTTGCCCGCTAAAAACAAACCCCGATTGCGAATTGTGGTGTGCGCTCATGTGGATGCCGCCTTTACCGGACTGATGTTTAATCCAAAAGTTATAAAAGCCTTGATGGGGGTAGAACTGCCGGTTATAAGCAAGATTATGGAACGGCCTCTCAGGTTTGCCGTTCAGTCTCAATTTGCCCTGGCTGCCAGCGACCTGTTGCGCTGTTTAACCGGACCTTTGAGCTGGCCCTTACGGCCGCTGGAGATGTTGGTATCTATCCCCACCTTCCTAGCCTTTGCCATGACTCTGGAAACGGTATTGAGTAAGCGGCTGGTTCCGGGCGCTAATGACGACCTGAGTGCAGTTGCCGGCCTGCTGGTGTTGGCTTCCCGCTTTTTAAAACGAAAACATCCAGAGGTGGAATTGGTTTTTGTAGCCACCGGAGCAGAAGAAGCCGGCATGGGGGGCAGCGATGCTTTGGCCCGGGCTAAAAAAAAGGTTTGGGACCGAGAATCTACAGTAATTGTTGGACTTGAATGCCTGGGAAATGGTGACCTTAACTATCTTGATATAGAAGGTGAAGTCACTCCTATGCCAGTGCCCACCCGGCTTGCACAATTGGTGAATAAAATTGTTCAAAAGGATAAAAGATTCGCTGAGGTCAGGGGTTTTACACCTCAGGTGGGC
>CAZTWC010000290.1:0-4582 GCA_964617105.1 uncultured Myxococcia bacterium | reverse complement strand
AGTTGAAAAAATGTGGCAGTCGGGGCAGGGGAAAAGTCAGTATGAACACCAAGGGGGCTGGACTGGGCATCTACGAAACGGTCAAGGCCTTAAATAGTTTAATCGTCAATGTGGAGCGAGGAAAGAGTTCCGAAGTTATCGGATTGATCAAATTGAATCCTTCGGTAGCAGAGTTGCGCAAGCGGCGTTGTTCACTCCACTTCTTCCAACGTTAAAGAATTCGGAGGCGATTCATCCAAATTCTTGATTGTATTCGGATGCATCTTCACCAGTTAGGCGCCCCATGTTTTTTCTGCATCGGCGCGTTTAATTAATTCAATGGCTTTATCCAGGCTGATATCATTTATTTTCTGATTTTTTCTTAATCGCATAGATACCAATCCCTGCTCTTTTTCGTTTTTACCTAAAATAAGCATATAGGGTATTTTTTGGATTTGGGCATCTCGTATTTTGGCGTTGAATCTTTCCCGAGAATAATCTGCCTCTACTCTGATCCCGGCTTCTTGTAGTTTTAATTCAATCTTTTCTGCATAATCGTTGCATTCAGGCATGATGGGGATAACCATAGCCTGGGTGGGCATCAGCCACACAGGAAAAGCACCGCCATAGTGCTCGATTAAAACTCCCATGAACCGCTCCAGCGAACCCAAAAGGGCTCGGTGAACCATGTAGGGCCGGTGCTTTTTCCCGTCATCGCCAATATAAGACATCTCGAACCGTTCCGGCAGGTTGAAGTCAAACTGGATAGTTGTCATCTGCCATTCTCGTCCCAAGGCGTCTTTTATTTTCAGGTCGATTTTTGGCCCATAAAATGCGCCGCCGCCCTCATCGATCTCCAGATCCAGATTTACAGCCTGGGCGGCTTTTTGCAAAGATGAGATAGCCTGGTCCCAGCGTTGATGGTCACCCACACTTTTATCGGGCCGGGTGGCTAAATAACCTTTAATCTCAGTAAAACCAAAATTTTTCCACATCGATAGGGAGAATTTGATGACTTGGAGAATCTCCTCCTCGATCTGTTCCGGAGTACAAATGATATGGGCGTCATCCTGGGTAAAACCTCTAACCCGCAGCAAACCATGAAGCACGCCGGAGCGCTCGTAACGGTAAACCGTACCCAATTCAGCCCAGCGAACGGGCAGGTTGCGGTAGGAATATTTGCGTGATTTATAGATCAATATGTGGAAAGGACAGTTCATCGGTTTTAGATAGTAGTCCTCTCCATCTATTTCCATGGGAGAGTACATCAATTCTTTAAAACAGTCCAAATGCCCAGATTTTTCCCACAGCCAGGAACGGCCTATATGAGGACTGATCACCAGTTGGTAACCAGATTTGATATGTTCATCCTTCCAAAAACTTTCTATAATCGTTCTGATTCTGGCCCCTTTGGGATGCCAGTAGATTAGACCCGATCCAGCATCGGGATGGATGGAAAAGAGGTCCATATCCCGACCAAGATTGCGATGGTCCCGCTTTTTAATATCTTCCAACTTTTTTAGGTGAAGGTTCAACTCTTCCACATTATTAAAGGCAGTGCCATAAATACGTTGCAGCATTTTTCGGTTTTCATCGCCACGCCAGTAGGCTCCAGCCACGCTGAGAAGTTTGACTGCATTAGCCTTTATCTTGGCGCTGTGGGCCACATGGGGGCCGCGGCACAGGTCAATAAATTCTCCGCTTTTATAAATCGTTATCTCCTCGTTCTCTGGCAACTCCTCAATTAACTCCTGTTTATACTCTTGTTCTTGAAAGAGTTGCTGCGCTTCCTTTCTGGAAATCACCTGCCGTTCAAATTTGATTTTATTCTTAATCAATTTCCGGGTGCGTTTTTCCAGAACTTTCAAATCCTCATCAGTGAGGCTCCTGGGCAAATCGAAATCATAGTAAAAACCATCATCTATGGATGGACCAATCCCTATTTTTGCATCGGGGAACATCTCTAACACCGCGCTAGCCATAATATGAGCGGTAGAGTGCCGGATAGTTTCCAATGAGGGCAATGCAGTTTTTTCAGTCATTCGATATACCTTTCTATCAGTGGCGGTAAAGTGCTTGATTTCTATTGGTTCAGTTGCATCAATCTAGTTCCTGTCCGAAAACCCCCTTCTGCGACGAAGTTGATTCCCGGACGGACACTCTAGTTAGGGCATTATACTATTTTCACTTTTACTTTCCAGTTTTTTTTGAAAATTGCTGCCAGGATTATAAAAAGATTTTGATCTTCCGTAAAAAATATTATAATAAAAGTTGGTGATTAATGAGTGATTATCATATAATATAATAATAATTTTGGACTCTATCAATGACTTAATCATTTTCTCTTGACTATTATGAATAAAAATATTAGAGGCACTACAATAATTATTGACAATGATCTCCAGACAAGAGCCGAGATAAAGCGAGTCTGTGAAGCATGTGGTATACAGGTGTTGGCAGAAGCGGAAAATGGGGCTCAAGGGATGCGGTTATATTACCAGCATAGTCCCACTTTTATCACTTTGGATACCGATATGCCTATGATGGACGGGCTCTCTATGCTGCGGGTTTTAACCAAAAAAAACAAGAATCTGCCTTTTATTATCATCAGCGGTGCTTTAACCAAAGACGTCTTTTTTAAAGCTCACCAATTGGGTGCTTCTTATTTCTGCGTCAAACCATTTGAAGATATTGTACTAATTACCATGATCGATGAATTGTTAGAAGAGGTAAAGGAAAATTATACCGCTGGCTGATAATTGATAATGATTTATCAGGAGCCATCAATAGTCTCAAAGACAAAGGAGTTAATAGATGCAAATGACAAAAGCGACCATTTTTTTTGTTTTTTTCAGCCTGGTGTTGACTACTGTTAGCGGTTGTTATTTGTATAGCCAATCAAACTCTTCCGGCATGCAGGGCGGAGTGCAAAAAGAGCGGTCAGAAAAAGATTTGTATAAATTGTACCGGTGTTATCAAAAAATATACTCTGCGGTTAATATCAAGATGGGTAAATTGACTCGGATAATCAGGATGAAAACCGAAATAGAACGGTATAAATTCAGAGGAGTCAAATACGATACCCTCTCCACCCTTAAAAATTACAAACTTACCTATATTGATCCCAGCGAGGTTGATAGGTTAGTGGCTGAATGCGAACAAAAATATTAAAATCGTTGCGACCAAATCTGCCTTAAAATCAGGCACGAGTAATTTTTTTTCAATTTGTTTCACTTCAGATAACGGAGTGGATTCTGGGCTTTTCCTCTTGCCCTCACTTCAAAATGGAGATGCGCCCCCTTACCTCTAACCCGGCCGGTTTTTCCGACCCGGCCGATTATTTCCCCTCTTTTTACCAACTCCCCTTTATTAACCCTGTTTACCTGGTTGTGAGCATAAATGGTTGAGATGGTTTTGCTGTGCTGGATAATGATGATATTACCGTAACCTCTGAAACCATTAGAACTATAGGTCACCTCTCCGTTAGCCACCGCTTTGATGGGGGTTCCTTCCGGGCAGGCGATATCTATTCCATCGTGCCTTCTGCCTCTTCTGACCCCATAACGACTGGTGATAATTCCGCGCACCGGCCAGGACAGTTTGCGGCCGGTATAGTTGGGTGGAGAATTTTTCCATCTGACTTTTCTAGGCCGCTGGTACCGTTTTTTAGGAGGCTTTGGTTTATTAGCCTTTGAATTTCGAGTTACATTTGGGATAAAAATTACCAGTCCCGGTTTGATGGTAGTTGGTTCCTGAATTTGATTTAACCGGGACACCTCTTCTATGTCGGCCCGATAGCGCTGGCAGATACTCCAGAGATTTTCACCGCTGTTCACTTTGTGAAAAACACCCCGGGCTGTGATTTCCGCCAGGGAAGCCTTGATATGACGCTGGCACGAGAGATTGCCGAACAGTAAAATTGTCAGCAACACCATCAATGCCAGTTTCCATCCATCCCCGGTCTTGGAGTTGACTTCACTGACTGGACAGCGACGGTTAGTTTTTCGAAAAGGTACTAAACTAGCCATTTTACCACCACAAAACCACCCACCAGCAGAATCATAAATACAATAGTGAGCAGGTTAAAATAACGGTCAATAAACTTCTTGATTCCAGCGCCAAACATATAGATTAAACCGGCTACTAAAAAGAAACGAAAAGAACGACCGATTACGGAGGCCGCCATAAAAGTGGTGAAATTGAAATTGAATATACCAGAGGAGATGGTGAATATTTTATATGGTATGGGGGTTATTGCCGCCCAGAGAACGCCCCAAAAACCATATTCTCCGTAAAGAAGTCTGATTTTTTCCATCACCTCCTGGCCGTGGTAGAAATCGACAATTGGGCGACCCACAGTTTCATAGGCTCCCCAGCCAATAAAGTAACCCAGCATACCTCCGATTACCGAGGCTATGGAGCAGTAGAAAGCCAAAAGGAAACTCTTTCGGCGGGCGCCGATTGCCAGAGCGATGAGCAACACGTCTGGCGGCACCGGAAAAAAAGAGGACTCCGCAAATGACAAAATTACCAGAGCCGGCACACCATAAGGGGTTTCCGCCCAGTGCAGCACCCAATCGTACATTGCCCGGATCCAAACAAA
>CAZTWC010000289.1:0-4584 GCA_964617105.1 uncultured Myxococcia bacterium | reverse complement strand
AATGCCCAAAACTTCTTTCATCTGCCTAAGACCGTCACTGGCATTGAATTGAAATTGGCCGACATATATCAAAGTAAACAAATTTGTAATCAGGTTTTAGAAAAATTAGACAATTTTCCCTATCGAACCCGGGACTGGGCTCAATTGAACCGGAATTTATTCAGTGCATTAAGGCTGCAAAAAATAGTTTTGAGCATTATTTTGACCTTTATTATTCTGGTGGCCTCTTTTAGCATAATCAGTTCCCTGACTATGATTGTAATGGAAAAAGAGCGGGAGATATCCATGCTCATCTCCCTGGGCGCCACCAGGGGAGGTGTTTTGCGGATTTTTATTTACGAGGGGTTGGTCATAGGTATTATCGGCACTGTACTGGGGAATATTTGCGGCCTTTTGCTCTGTTTTATTATCTCTAACTATGGAATATCTCTGGATGAGGAGATCTATTTTTTAGCCAGCCTGAACACCAAAACCAAACCTTTAGAAGTGGCGGCGGTTTCTCTGGCCGCGGTGTTGATAAGTTTTCTAGCCACCATATATCCCGCCCGCCAGGCAGCCAGCGTTAACCCGGTAGAGGGTCTCAGGCTATAAGAACGAAAAGAATACCTGGGATTTCATTCCCGGGTTGACTATTTATCAAACATTCATGTCTTTCCATTTTTTTGCCATCTGATTAAAAATCACCAGGGCTACAATAGCACCGATACCGATGGCGGCAAAGGGGAGCCAAACCGTGTATTGGGGGTTGTAGGTATTCCAGAGTAGTTGGGTTGCCTGCACAGCGTCCAAATCTAGCATCTGTTGTAATTGGGTCATAGCCTCGATGCGGGAGATTCCCAGGCTGTTCTCCAGAGTGGAGAGTCGACCGTCCCAGTTTTTTCCCTGGCCATAGGGGGTATGCTGAGCAATATATTTTAAGGCCAAAGTGGCTTTTTCACCAAAATTGCCATACAGATAGCCGGCTAATTTGGCTCCAATAAAACCGCCGATTCCCACCGGAATGTTGACATAACCCAAATAGAGTCCTTTTTTGCCCGGGGGTGCTATCAGGCCCAGATATTCGTTCTTCTTGGGACCGGTGAGCATTTCGCCACTGGAGAAAAATATTATTCCTAAAAGCAAAATCCAACCGCTTCCAGTCAAACCCGCAATCAATATGCCCATGGTGGCAACCGACATACCGATTAACATGCAACTAAGAGTTTTCATGCGGCGTACCAGCCAGGAAAGTGGCACCATAAAGATAATTATAAACAGGGCATTTAAATTGAGTAAAATCTGCTGAGGAACCATAATCCCCCGTTCGGTGTTCATTTTCCAGCCATCAACGGGCAAAAGAGCAGCGATTGAGGAGGAGTCCACCCAGTCTGCGATAAAATTGGGGTGTAAATCCCATAGTTGATACATCATCAACCAAAAACAGGACATGATTAGTAAAAAAGCCACCAGCCGCGGCTCCACAATGTTGGTGATAGTCCTTTTAAACACTTGTAGGGCATTTTCTACTTTGGAGGCGCCGGAGGGTACATCTTTAAAAGTAAATAGAACCAGGTAGTTAAGGGAGGTGATGATAGCAGAGGTCAAAAAAAGCCAACGCCAGGTTTTCATGGAGTGAGGATCTCCCAAAATAGCGGTGGCGAGAAAGGGGCCGATAGCAGCGCCGATATTTACCACCCAGTAAAATATTCCCCATCCTATAGAGGAGGTCTTTTTGGTTAGGTTTTGAGCCAAAGAACCCTGCAGGCTTGGTTTAAAAAAGGCGGTGCCAGTGGCCAATACCAAAACTGCGGCAAAAAATTCCACATAGGTGCGTAAATAGGCCATCATAACATAGCCGATAATGTTGAGAGTGATGGCAAAAGCCAGAGTTTTCTTATAACCGTACCTATCAGCATACCCGCCGGTAAAGGTGGGTAGAATCGATTGGAAGATAAACCACCAGGCGTAGATAGTGCCTTTCATGGCAGCGGTAAAGTGTAGTCCGCCTGGGTCATCTGCCTGCATGACATAAACGGGAACTACCGCCCGCATGCTAAAATAGGCCAGCCGTTCAAACATCTCGATAAGGTTGAGCATCCAGTAAGTTAGGGTAAAAGTGTCCTGGTTTTGGTCGGTTTTCACAATAAATCCTTTTTGATCACTATAGAGGTGTCGGGACAATTTTTCAGTAACTGGCTGACGGTCATAGATAGTAGAGGGTGGACAAAATTTTGGGCTATTTCTTTTAACGGGGTCAGCACAAAATTGCGTTGATCAGCCAAAGGATGAGGGATGGTTAAATCTTCGGTGGCAATAATACATTGATTGAAAAAAATAATATCCAGGTCGATTATTCGAGGACCCCATCTCTCTTTTCGTTCTCTGCCCATCTCCTTTTCCTGCCGTTGCAAACATCGTAGAAGCTGATGGGGATTAAGTTGGGTTTCAATCTCCAGGACCAGGTTGACAAAAGGTGGTTGGCCGGTCTTTCCCCAGGGTGGGCTTTGATATAAAGATGATACCCTATTTATATTCATATCCTCCTGATGCTCCAAACGTTTCAGGGCCTGGAGGCAGTTTTCTGATGGGTCTCCTATATTTGAACCCATGGATATGAAGATATTTTTTTGTTTCATGGCAAGAGATTATATGGCAATATAAGCAATTAGTCAAAAGAGGAAATGTAAACCTATTTTTTAGCGAGCCCTTAAATGGAAAAATCTTTATCAATACCGAGTATTTCTGCCAGGGAAATTATCGACACTTATCAGGTGATCCTGCTAGATTCCTACGGTGTACTAATGACCATACAAGGCCCACTGCCCACTGCCCGCCAATTTATCCAGGAATTAAATCAGCGTGATAAAGAGTATTATATTCTTACTAATGATGCCTCTAAACTTCAAGATGCCGTTACCCGCCGTTTTAGAGATTTTAATATAGATATATGCCCGGAACGAATTATAACCACCGGTTCATTGATAAAAGGGTACTTTCAGAGTCATAATCTTCAAGGCTGCCGCAGCCTGGTGTTGGGTCCGGAAGACTCCCTTGGTTATGTTAAAGAGGCCGGTGGTGAGGTGATTTCTCCTGAGATGGCCGGCAAGATCGACCCGGCTGCGGTTGATGCGCTGATTGTATGTGATGAGATGGGTTTCCCCTTTTTAGAGGTAATGGACCAGGTTTTAAGTTTGTTGTTTGCCAAATTTGATCGCTCAGAATCGCTGGTTATGCTCTTGCCCAATCCAGACTTTATCTATCCCAAGAGTAGCCAGGAGTTTGGATTCACCAGCGGCAGCATGGCCTTGATGTTGGAAAAAGCTTTGCAGATCAGGTATCCGGGCCGATCCGATTTGAAGTTTGTCCGTTTGGGCAAACCCTATGCTCCTATCTTTGCCGAAGTAGTTTCAAGGTGCGGATTTTCCCGGCAGCAGGTTCAAAAAAAGATGGTAATGATTGGCGATCAGGTTTGGACCGATATTAAAGGCGCTTACGATTTTGGTATCGATTCCGCCATGGTGCAGACCGGACTTAACCGGGCCGAGGATTTTCAATGGATCTCCTCTTTCAAGCCAACTTATATCCTGCCAAACCTGGAGTTGGATTAATAATAACCACCTCTATCACTTCACCGTTATCCTATCCAGGGGGAGGGCATAAAAATCTGGTTGTATAGGTTTAGGGCATAGCGGTCGGTCATACCGGCAATAAAATCGGTGGTCAGTTGGCTCAAGGCTTTATCATCTACATCCGGCAACTTTGTTTCCGGAAAATAATTTTGCGGCTTATCGATAATATACTCCCACAACTCTTTTAGAATTTTTTTGGCCTTGATAAAATCTCCGTGTACGGCCAAGTTGTCGTAGAGATTATCGTAGAGAAAAGTTCGCAATTCCAGAATAGCCTGGTGTACCTGGTCGCCCATAGATATCCGTTTTAATTCGCAATCCAGGCTCGAGTGGATAACATCAATGATCATGGTGTTTAAGCGTTTAGAATAGGTGGTGCCCAGAATTGCCGAGATAGAGGTGGGTATGTTGTCTGCCGAAATTACACCGGCTCTGGTGGCATCGTCCAGGTCATGATTTACATAGGCGATAATATCTGAGAGCCGGACAACCTGGCCCTCCAGGGTGTGGGGTTGATATTGTGGGTCAGAACTAAATAAGTCACCTTTTCCTTTTGAGTGTTTGAATATCCCATCCCTTACTTCATAAGTGAGGTTGAGGCCTTTGCCATCTTTTTCCAATCTATCCACTACCCTGAGACTCTGTCGCCAATGTTGAAAGCCGCCTGGACAAAGTTCGTTTAGAACTGTTTCGCCGGCATGTCCAAAAGGAGTATGACCCAGGTCGTGTCCCATGGCAATGGCTTCAGTTAAATGTTCATTCAGAAAGAGGGAGCGGGCGATAGTGCGGGCAATTTGAGAAACCTCCAGGGTATGTGTCAGGCGGGTGCGGTAGTGATCTCCCTCGGGAGAGAGAAAAACTTGGGTTTTATGTTTGAGACGGCGGAAACTTTTACAGTGGATAATTTTGTCGCGATCATGTTGAAAGGCCGGCCTGATAGGGCACTCTTTACCCGGTCGGGCTCTTCCCATGGAAT
>CAZTWC010000288.1:0-4687 GCA_964617105.1 uncultured Myxococcia bacterium | reverse complement strand
TATCCGTTGCAGCCTGCCTCTGAATAGGCTGTTCTTCTTCAGCAGTAAAATATCGCACTTTTTTTGGCGCAGAATCCTGTCCGGCCTCCCCAAAATCCCAAAAACCACGGCAGGTACAGCGATAGGCGCATTGAGCGCAGGCTTCTCCATAATAGCGTTTTTCACCCAGAAACCGGGCCAAATTTACCCGCCGGTTATCAACAAACACCATGTACCGGGATTCCTTAAAATAATCTCCCCCCATATACTGAGCCAATTCTGGAGCCATACAGGGTAAAAAGTTTACCAGATTGACTCTAATCTTGTTGCTGTTAATGGCCATTTGGAGGGCTGTTTTCACCTGATCTATGGCTTTCTCAGGGGGTGTCAGATGGTTCTCCTTGCGGCCAAAGGGGGTATAATATTGAATATTTACAATATCTATTCCCAATTTTTGCATCAGGTTGATAAAAAATGGCAACTGCTGATAATTCTTAGAGATGATAGTAAAATTAACCCCCAAATTGCCAATAACACCTTGGGCATTTTTCAACCCTTCTAAAGTCTGATCAAAACTTCCCTTAACTCGAGTAAGTTGATCGTGAACTTCTGCCTGAGCAGCATGGAGAGAAACCAGCACTGATAATCCCGGCTGGCAGGCCAATTTTTTTACTATACTATTATATATAAGTAACCGGCCGTTGGTGGTGAGGTTGATACGGTCAAATCCCTGGGCTCTGGCATATCCGATTAACTCAAACAAATGGGGATAGAGCAATGGTTCGCCGCCATCAATATCCAAACTGGTAATCCCTTTTTGGGCCGCCTGGTCAATATGCTCTTTTTGCTGCTCCAGTTTTCCATCTATCCGTTCTCTGTCTGCCACAGAACAAAAAATACAGTTGTTGTTGCAGCAATAACTAACATTGATAATCAATTTTCGGTGTTCTGGCAAAAGCAGTTTTTGCTGAAAACATCTGTAGGCAACACTAATCCAGTTTGGTTGTGAAGACTTATGGGCTGGGCTAAAAAGTTTAAAAATATTTTTGGTAGAGGTTTTCTGGTCACTTTGATTGACACTGGCACATTTTTTAAGACTTTTCAGAGAAACAAACCTTTGAAAAAAAGGTAGAACCCCATACTCCAAATACCATATCCAGGCAGTATCAAGAGTCTGAAAGGTATCCTCTTTTTCCTCCCCAGGAGTATTGAGTATATAGTGGGCCCGCAATTTCGCCCCAGATAGACTTAACAGGGATATTTTTTGCTCAATCTCCTCTCTGGATAGCGGTTTTTTTAATATCTTCAATTGCTTATCCGATCCTGATTCTGGAGAGATATATAGAAAATCACCACTACAAGCCAAATGCTGGGCCAGTTGTTCATCAATACTGGCCAGGCTGATACCATTGGCAAAATGGGCTTTAATTCTCTTTTGTTTCAGCAGTTTTAGCAGCCCCAGACAATGCGCTTTTTGATAGTTGCAATTTTGGTCCAGGATAACCAGGTAATCTATTTTTTGATGAGAAAAATACTCAACATCTCGACTAATCTGCTCTAATGATTTTCCCTGCCATCGAGTTGCCCGGGC
Organism: uncultured Myxococcia bacterium; assembly: GCA_964617105.1. Lineage (GTDB taxonomy): Bacteria > CAZTWC01 > CAZTWC01 > CAZTWC01 > CAZTWC01 > CAZTWC01. The sequence continues at coordinate 3,117 of CAZTWC010000288.1, read as the reverse complement.
GGAACAAAAAATACACTTTTGAGGACAGCCAATGGAGGTAAGGTAGGGAAATAATCTGGTATGGTCGCCAATGTTTTTGATATCTTTGATTAAATCCAGTGAGAGACACTGTTGAATAAAGGCCAGGTAATCAGACTCTAACTCTCCAGCACCTTGTTCAACCTCCAAAAGGTTGACCAAATTGATGCCCAGCGGCATATGGTCTCTCCGAAATATCTTTTGCTTACCTCCAAAGGTAGAAAAAGCTGCAGATAAATTTTGAGTTTCGTAATCAATATAAAGGGTTGAGGTATCGTAAAAATCGCTGAAATAGATCTCCCTGCCAATTGGTTTCAATGCCTGAAAAAAGCGGAGAAAATAGGTAAAATTTATTGGTGATGCCCGAAAAAATGAGGGGAAATTAATAATTAGCAGATCCCATTTCAGGTTATTTACCTGATCGGCAAAATCTTCCGGAGATGGTCCAATTTTGATCGATTTTTCTAAATTTTGGGGTGGTGCTAATAGAAAAGCATCTAAAAAATTTATCTCTTTATCCTGGAACTTATTTTTAACTGATAAATAAAAGGTATATGCTACATGGAAAGAAAAAACCGGATTATCCACATAGGGTTTTTCTACTTTAAGGGGAGGATTGATGATCAGAATAGTTTTATTCATGGTTAAAAAAGCCGGTAATAGATGGTCATCTCCGTAATATCCTGAATTGGAATCGAAATCCGATTTTCCTGCAATGGTAGTTGCGATTTAAAAAGGTCAAATAGTTGCATATTAAAAATTTCAGCCCCACCACTTTCAGGGGCCTGAGTTTGCAAAAACTCCTTTAACAAATCAAAGGTTATCCCATTATTAAAAAGGGAAAAATCTATTTCTCTACAAGTATATTGTTCAGGATTATCAGGATTATTGATACGCATGATCATTAAAAAATCGGTTAGAGATTTATATCCCTTGGAGCGTAAAAACTGAAGCAAACAATTTTGGCTCAGAGATTGGCTGGGCAACTCAATCAGAGATATCTGCTCCTGTAAAAAATAGAGCTTAAGGCCGCTAATCCCCCCTTTTTTTAAATCCATGCCCACCAGATGCAGTGTAGATAGAGGTATTTTCTTAAACCTGTCCGCCTGATTGATTCCAAGTGCCCGCAACATTTTTTCTTTTTCGGTTTCAAGGCCGGGATCAAATTGAAAATAGAGTTTAAGCCGAAAATCAAGATGAGATCTAAACTCAAAACCAAAGATAATCTGCTGCACAACCGGCATCTTAGCCAAAGAGATTGCCTGATCAAAATAGTCTCTAAACTCACCTGCAAAACAGGAAACAAACTGCTTTAGCGCTCTATCTGCCTGTTGTCGCCGTTCTGGTTCTTGATAAAAAGGCCAACTATAGGAGAACCTATAGGCACTGGCAGTATTACCACTCATTTTTATGGATGGTTCAAATATAAATGAGTAAAGTTTTTGATCCAAAACCAACTGCTCTCCAATATATTTCTCCAAATGTTTAAGGTCTGGCGAATCATCAAAACCTTGTGTTTTTAAAGTGTTACCAGCCAAATCAAACCATTTGGCTAAGACTCCTCCGGGAGTCTCCTGCCGTTGTTGTTGACCAGAATATTTGGTTTGAATTAAGGGTTGAATATCAGTGTTATTTTGATGATTATGGTTGCGATAATCATCATATATTTTCGCTACCCTGGCGGGCAGTTGGCCAACTAATCTCTCCTGTTCCCGATCTGGTTGGCGGGTGATAATCTTCATTATCAGTTGATACAGTTGGATCTCCTCTTTTGACCCTAAACAAGGCCATAAATGGCCATTGAGTTGATCCAGCCCCTTGCCAAAGAGGTAATGTTTATGACGCTCCATCTCCCGGGTGCCCGGTGTCAGGGTAAGGGGAAAAGGGGTAGGCCATCCTCCCGCTTTGATTATGGTAAAATAGGTAGAAAATATATGCTCAAATCCTTCGCCATCTATCCCCACCACAAAGGTACAGTGAAAATGGTTAGTATCAAAGCCAAGTTCTTTGCAAAAACTCATGGCTTCTATGGGCGCCTCTACCGAATAGGGTTTGCCAAAACGTTTTAGCATAGAAGGGAGGGCACTTTCAAAAGGAATTGTCATAGCCCGGCATCCTGCCTGCAACATTTTGTTGGCCAACTCTCTGGTCAACAAGTTGGGCTGAATCCCCATCTCAAACTTAAGCCTGATGGGCAGTTTCCGCTCCAGCAGGCAGTCCAGGAACTGGTTTAGCGTATTTATGCTGAGCAGAACATTTGGATCCCAGTTGGAAAAAGTGGTGATCCCATATTGTTGATAAATTTCTTCAATCTCATCCACTGCTTGTTCGGCAGAATAGACTTTCTTCCGGCTAGAAGGGTAGTTAAGACAATATGAGCACCGGTATTTACAACCTCTTGACAATTGAAAGATCCAAATAGACGGAGTTTCTTCCAAAATGGAAAGATCAGGACTAATGGTTTCCGATTGCTGGTGAAAGCCGGAAAATATTTGATCCGCCCCCGACTTAGCAGCATGTTCCGGAAAAGTGGTGGGATAAAACCCGCCAAATCGAATAAAAACCTCTGGAAAATAGTTTTTGCAGATAGCGATAATCTTAAGGGCTATTTCATAATTATAGGATAGGCAGTTGGTTAAATAGATTTCATCCAGGGTAGGGCAGGTTGACAGGAATTGTTCCAGATTGGCAAAGTTGTCTCCATAAAGATAAACCGGCAAATGAAAATCTTTTACCCTATTATCGCCAGCTGGTTTATGGCCATAATAGTGTTCTGGATGGCAAGAGTTTTCAAAATTATCATCCCAATACCCCATCATGTCATAAAAAAGGATATTGTTTCCCTGGCTTTTTAGCCAGGTGGCGATTTTAATCAGGCCGTAGGGTATAGCCTCGGCATACATGCAGGTCTGGAAGGGATCAACTGTTAAAACCGGTGGATTTATAAGCAGAATATTCATTACTAACACATAACATCTGCATAGATTTATGAAAAGAGGATATCGATTGGAGCCTTTCGACATGTGGCAAATTTCAACCTCGAGGCCAGCCCTTATGTGGCCGACTGCCATGGATAACATCACTATCAAGGCCAAGCCG
>CAZTWC010000287.1:1668-4688 GCA_964617105.1 uncultured Myxococcia bacterium | reverse complement strand
ATGAAAAGCAGTCCTTTTTTCTGGCTGGTAAAATATTTATAGAGATTGTTTACCTCTAGCACGTTCATAATTAAAGCACCTGATCAAGTGATTGCCTTCGTCAAGAGAAATCATGTTTGGTTGTTCGTAATCACACCTGGTTTGAAAAGCAGGACTATCGGTCTGATCACAATTGGGATAGTAAGCACAACCACGTCCCTGAAACATGGGTATGGTTTCAGCCTGGCAGATATCCTTATCTTTTACCGGGCCTGCCATCTGTCTAACCGAATTCAGTAGAAACTTGGTGTAGGGATGTTTTCTGGTTTTATCTGTTAAAATCGTCAGCCGGTCACCCACTTCCAGCAGTTGTCCCTGGTACATCACTCCGATCCGGTCGGCCAGGCGATTGGCCAGGCCAAAGTCGTGAGTGATCAAAATGACAGTGGTATTATAACGCTGTTTTAATTCCAGGAACAATTGAACTATTTGAGCCTGTATCGTTACGTCTAAGCCGGTGGTCGGTTCATCGGCTATAAGCAGAGCCGGTTTTAGAGCCATGGCCTGGGCAATCATCACCCGTTGGGCCATACCACCGCTTAATTGATGGGGGTAAGTATAAAGAACTCCCTGGGGATGGTGGATATGCATCCGTTCCAGAAGTTTTAGGCAGTTTTTATCCCGTTCCTTTTTAGCCATTCCAGAGATCTTTAGCGACTCCATTAAATGTTTTTTTACATTCCAATATGGGTTTAAACAAGATTTGGGATTTTGAAAGATCATTCCCAATACCCTGCCTAAAAATGGAGTCATTATCTTGGCTCTCTTTATTTTCCATTTTTTTAAAACCTGATAACAGACCTCTCCTTTCATGTTTTGGTATTGCCCAATATTATCAGAAAGTCCCTGTAAAAGATTCACCCGTTCTTCCCCCTCAGGGTGAAGCCAAATTTCACCGCCGATTATTCCGGGCTTGAAGTCGATTAACCCCATAATCGACTTCATGGTAACCGTTTTACCGCTTCCACTCTGTCCTACCAGGCAAAAGGTCTCCCCTTTTTGGATATTCAGATCCAATCCTTTGATAATAGAATGTTGCCCCAGGTTGTCACCCAGGTGCACATCCAGATTTTTAATTTGCAGTATCGACATTTACCAATTTTTTTGTTTGCCCAGGGCGTCACCTAAAAGGTTAAAAGCACAAACGGTAATAATAATAGCAAAAGTGGGGATTAACGAGGGCCAGATAATTCCCCTGAAAATATAGTCTTTTCCCATGGCCAGCATGTTTCCCCAACTTGGCCAGGGTTCTTCCATCCCAAAGCCGCCAAGGAAACTAAGGCAGGTTTCCACCAGGATCATGTAACTAAAAATATATGACAGGTGTCTGATTATCACCTGTTTACAGTGCAGCCATAAAATATGGTAGAAAAGGATTCTGGCGTGTCCAAGCCCATGTGCGCGGCTAGCCTCTATAAATTCTTCTTCTTTTAATTTTTGTACCAGATGGCGGATAGAGATAGACAGGGGGGGGACAAAAGTAAGTCCTATAATAACCGCCATCAGAAAAATATGGCTGTCAAATATGGAGCATATCAGCAGGATCAGCACAAAACGGGGAAAACAGTTTATCAGGGAGATAAGAAAAAAACCGGCCGATTCTATATAGCCGCCCTGATAACTTATCAAGCCCCCTAAAAGTATTCCCAGCACCAAAGCCACCAGACAGGCCACCAATCCGGGCAGGAAAAACGCATCTATCCCCTTGATAATCCTCCTCAACATGTCCCGGCCCAACTCGTCGGTACCCAGCCAGTGATTGGATGATGGCGAAGAGAAACTTATGGCCATGTTGACTTCATCCACGGGATTGTAATTCATAAAAAATAGGGAGTATACACTTCCAACACACAGGATGAGAAAAATGAACAGGCCGAGAACCAGGTCCCACCGCTTTAAAAATAAGTTGTAAAAAAGGTTAATAATAGTTTTCATTTATGAAGTCGCGGATCAAAAATGTAGGTGATAATTTCATCCATCATCTGGAAAAACCCAACCATAGCGGCCGAGATAAAGGTTATGGCAATTACCACATTGTAATCACGGTTTAAGGCCGCCTCCCATAAAAGGCGTCCAGCCCCACTCATGTTGAAAACAACCTCAATAACTACCACAGAACCTAAAAGAAAAGAGATCTTACTGCTGGCGATAGAAAAAAAGGTTGGAAAAAAGGCCCGTAAAATATGCTTGATAATATTTGCTCCTTTTGCTCGAGCCGCTTTAATATATTCCTTCCTGATGATTTCAGTGAGGCTGCCTTTAATATTGCGTATCAAGTCCAGTAAATTGCCGTCACCCAGGGCCAGGATAAAAGCGGCACAGAAAAAGGGGAAAAGACCATTACTGTTCATAGGCAATGGGAACCATTCCGGCCTGCTGATAAGATCTCTTTGAATCATAGCATAAACAGTTTGGTTTCCCAGGTATAAACACCAATAACCCAGCACAAAAACCGGGGCGGCAGACAGCAGGTATAATCCTAAAGAGGTCGCTCTTTGGCAGGTTTTAAACCCCATAGCCAGGAAAAAATAGACCATAATAAGAGAGATAGAGGATGAAAGGATAATGGCAATAAAAATAAGCGACAGCGATTTCTTTAAAGCGGGCAACACCAGATTATTAACTTTTTCCCCCTGTCGAATGGTGCTGGAAATTCCAAAATCAAGGGTTACAATACCTCCGGCCCAACTGCTGTATTGCTGAAAGAAGTTACGGTCCATACCCAATTCTTGGGCCAAACGTTGTCTGACCTTGTCGCTGACCCCAGGGGGGATCAGTATATCGGTGGCATCTCCTGGAGCCATATAGATTAGCGAGAAGATAACCAGGCTGGAACCAAAAAGGATGAGTAAAAAAAAAGATAATTTTTTTAATATGTTAGCCATATTTCAGCAAAATGCCTATCTATATTGCACCAGGCCCTACTGGGGCTTTTTTAATTTCCATTCTTCCGCATAGGTAAAGTAATAAAAGGGATGAAT
>CAZTWC010000287.1:0-1642 GCA_964617105.1 uncultured Myxococcia bacterium | reverse complement strand
AAACGCTTTCGACTCGGCGGTTGATAGCGGAATAACCGATGAGAGACCAGAGAAATATGTAGGGTACGTCCTGGTGGAGAATAGAGTGTAACTCCATAAAGTGGCTTCGCAGCCGGTCTGGGTCACTTATTTTTTTACTGCTCAGGAGCAGTTTATCAACTTTTCGGTTTTTATAGTTGATAAAGTTGAGAGAACCTTGGGAGTGAAAAAGTGGATAGACATTGGAAAGTTCATCAAAACTCCATGAATCCAGGTAGATATCGTATTTTTTCTGGCGGAATACTTTTAACTTTACTTCTGCTGTATCCATCCAGATGATATCTACTTTTATTCCAAGAGCGTTCCACTGACTTTGGATATCCAGGCAGACGTTTTTATATATAGCCAGAGATTTATCAACGGTAATGGTAAAAGCCAACTGGCGCTTTCCCTTCTTCAGTACTCCACCTTTTAGTTTATATCCCGCCTTGGCCAGTAGTTTTTTAGCCATTTGAGGATCATATGCTCGTGGTTCCACCTGGAAATTATAAAAAGGGCTGGAGGGAGAGTAGGGACCGGAGATGGTATCACCGTCACCCAGGTGGGCTTCACGAAGTTTTTCTCTATCCAGCGCGAAAATCAGAGCTCTCTTAAGATATTTGTTTTTAAAGGGTGACTTTTTGTGATTAAAAGCTAAATACCACCAACTTAGAGTGGAATAGGGGAAAAGGTCAGTACTGTCGATTTTTTCAAAAATCGGGATATCTTTGGGCCTGACCCGGATAATGATATCCAAGCCCCCGTATTTTAGCACGTTCATTTGGATATTTTTGTCGGTGATCTCCTGGAAATCAACGCCCGGTAAAAATAAAGGGGCAAAATAATAGGGATTTTTTTCCAGTTCGATCTTGTTGTTGCCATACCAGCGGATAAATTTAAACGGACCAGTACCAACTGGTTTACGTCCAAAAAAATTGTCCCGTTTGATATAGGGCTTGTCAAATAGGTGTTTGGGCAGAATTTTGAAACTCAAGTAGCGAGCCGGGTTACTCAGGCTCCTGGTAAAATGGAATTTCAGCACAAATTCTCCCAGTTTTTCCACCTTTTTAATTAGCATCAGCAGGGCTTTGTCAGAGGTTGTGGTTTTCGGGTGTTTCATAGCGGCAACCGTAAAAATCACGTCATCTGCGGTAAAATTGCGTCCGTCATGCCACTTAATACCGTTTTTAAGGAAAACTACAATCTGTTTGCTATCCTTAGAAATTTCGAATCTGTTGGCTAAAACCGGCATGGGATTTTGTTCTTTATCCACACCAATTAGGGGACTAAAGATCAATTCCGTGATTCTGGTGGAATACATATCATCGGCGTACACCGGGTTTAGTGTACTTGGGGCCCGGTCCTCGGCATATCTCAGGTGTTGAGCCTGGGTGCTGAATGTTGGAATTAGCAGCCAAATCAACATTATCCATAGAACAATTGATTTGAAAGCGGCAATTGGATTACTAGTTAGTTTCCGTCTGGAAATTAACTTCATTGTCAACCCCCTCTGGTTTTACCCGGTTTTTTCATGGCTTCATAGATGCTCAATCTCTACAAGTACTCTAAATTTTGCCATAAAAAGGGAAAATAGACCATGTTTTTTCGTAAAAAAGTAATGGAT
>CAZTWC010000286.1:0-4689 GCA_964617105.1 uncultured Myxococcia bacterium | reverse complement strand
GGATCTCTACCGCATTTATAACCGGCGCCTTTAGGGGATTGGACACAGCGGAATTTTGGTCAAAAGAGGCCACGGTGTGTATGGTCTTTTCACTACAGCGGGATGAAACTGATGAGTCAAAAATAACATTGTAACAAATATCCACTTCCCCATCGCCTGGGTCACTATCATCCAGGTGAAAAACAAACTGTAGATTCTCAACATTATCAAGTAAAATCTCCGGATCATCCTGATCGCTGTAAGAAATTTGAACATTGGTGCCAAACGTTGAAATAGTGGCAGTTGTTACATCGGCAAATAAACCAAAGGAGGAGGATAGCCAGAGATTTTTTCCTGGTGACAAGAAGGTGATAATATTATCCTGTTCATTAACTGCTTCTACAGTAAGAATGTCTATCTAACGGTACATGTCAGACATCAAATCGATCATGGACACTTGTTGCTTAGGTTTGAATCCTTTGGCGTTGAGCACCTTTATTTTATTATTGGAAGGCCAAAACTTATTATCCAAAATCATAGTTTTAGGCCCCCTGGTGATCTTAAAACTTAAGCTGTCATTGGGAACCCCGTTGATCCCAGATACCACGGTCATGCCTTTAGCATCTCCGGAACCTGCCTGTTTTATTAACCACTCCATTCTCTGGATGGCATAACGAGCCTGCTGTTGAAGATCAGCAGCATGTTCCTGACTCTGAAAAGTATAATTCATGTTGTAAAAGAAAGTAAAGATAGAGGTTACCGCCAATCCCATAACCATAGCGGTAATAAGCAATTCGGTGAGAGTAAATCCTCGTTTATTCATAAAATTTGTCTCGAAGGGGCACTGGAATATCAAATCCCCTCAATAATGGATAAAAGCATTAAAATATTTAACGTATTGAATATCTTTTTGATTACCGCTTTTTCCCCAACGGGTAGTAACTACAATTTCGTAAACATCATTTTCTCTTAAAGTGGAGGTAAAGGTGGTGATAAACTTATTCTCCCCATCCGCAGGATCCTGTTCGCCCATGTAACCGTGCTCAACTCCAGATTGCCCGGATGGAAGACAATCATCAGTAGAACAACTACTTTTTCGGTCTTTAAAACAGGAAGCGCACCGATCCGGTATCTCCTCCATCACTGATGATGCAAATCTCACCGCTTCGGAGATACGGCCTGCAGAAGCATTCTGCCTAACGGAAGTGATTTGCATACCAAATATGGATAACAATCCCACCGAAAAAACAAAAAAGGCGACCATCACCTCAGTAAGGGTAAAACCCCGATTATTTTTTATACTCATGTTAGAAACTTATGAAAGAAGAGATAAAACAAACCTAATCAATCAAAAGTTTAAATAAATTCACTATAAAATGCAAGAATTTCTTTGATAATTACTTAGTTATCAAATATAATAATAACAATATTTTTTTTCTATTTAAAATCTGAGGAAATTTACTTCATTTTATCCCTTTGGCTTTGATTATGGAAAAACCTAACTCCAGCATTATAAAAAAGAAATTAACCGCTATAAGCGATTTACCCACCCTGCCCCAGGTAGCCCAAAAAATTTTACAGATGACTCAAAACCCGGATACAAATTTGCTCCGCTTGAGCGGGCTCATCCAAGAAGATCCAGCCATTATGGGTAAGGTCCTCAAATTGGCTAATTCTTCTTTTTATGGATTTCCAAAAAAAATTACCTGTATATCACAGGCATTAATCATTCTGGGTTTTTCCCAACTTCGCAACCTGATTATGACCATTTCTGTTCTTAACATAGGAAAAAACAAAAAGCATAATAAAATCAATTTTGATGTCCAGCCTCTTTGGGTCCACTCTTTGGGCACCGGAATAATCGCCCAGTCCATCGCTCGATTTTACAACCACCCCGCTGCCGACACTCTTTATATTGCCGGAGTTCTCCATGATATTGGCAAAGTAATATCTTTTTTACACCTCTCCACTTTTTTTACTGAAATTATAACGCACCAAAAGCAACAGAATTGCCTGCTGTACGAGTCGGAGATGGAGATCCTCGGATTTGGGCATGAACAAATCGGCTGCTGGCTATTAGAACAATGGAATCTTCCGCCGGAGATAGTTAATCCTATCCGCTATCACCACCAACCCTTTGAAGCCAAAGGGGATAAAATGCCAGCCCATATATTGCATCTATCAGACATTGTCACCAGGGCGTTAATGGTAGGAAACGGTGGAGATAATTCTATCCCCTATATCAACGATTTGACCTGGTCCGACCTGGACCTAAACAATAAAACTTTGGAACAACTGGTGAACAAATCTTATGAAAGTATAAACAATGCTTCCGATTTTTTTACTTTTTTAGAACAGGATTCTTGAAACCAATAATTATGGATAATAATAAAAATCCTGGTGATTCCGTAGAATACACCGAAATAACCGCCAAACTCGAATACCTAACCCAAACTATTGCCGGCTGGAAAAAAGAGTTGTCTCTGCCGGAATTCCTGCAAGAATGCGAACTGCTTTTAGGTCTAATTTTTGACTTCCTCTATTACCGCACCTATAAATATGATGGAGTGCAATTCGAATTAATCAGTTACATGTGCCCGGATGAAATATCTGATGATAAAACTTTTTTACAAAAAAGCATCAGCAAACAGGAAATATTGGCCAGTGAATTTAGTTCTGAGGATGACGATGAAATACTAGCAGTTATCTGTATTCCATATAAAAGCCGGGACGGAATCCTTGGTGTCTTTGTCCTATTCACCACAAAAAAATGGGGAAATTACAGTGATTTTGATAAAAAACTACTCCACCTTTTTTCCTCTATGGTTAATGATCACCTGGAGATTTATTCCTTCCAGGACAAGTTGGTAGCAAACAAAGTATTTCTTCAGTGCCTGCAAAACAGCATCCCTATCGCTATCCTGATCATAGACAACAATCGTCAAGTGATAAACTTTAACCGTATGTTTGAACTCTATTTTCAACAGGAAAAGAAAAATTTAATTAATCAGCGGTTGGAACATGTTTTACCTATTGATATTTCGGTATTACTAATAAAAAAAATCCATAATTCTAACTCCAACCAGTATGAAGGCGAAAACGATTTTGAACTGAAATTACCAAATGAATTGACCATGACCCTGGGAGTAAGCATCTTTCCTCTCATCGATGTTAACAAAAATAGACGGGGTTATATTTTCACTTTCAGAGATGTGAGCATCACCAGGGAGGTGTCCAAATTACGACAGCGGGACTCCACCAAAGATGCCTTTCTATCACTAGTGGCTCATGAATTAAGAACCCCGCTGGCATCCATAGTATCTTACGCAGAAGCCCTGGTAGAGTCTTATGACCTTCTACCTCCGGAAACTATCATTAAATATCTGAAGACCATTTATAACAGTGGCTCCAGGCTATCCAGGATGGTCACCGACACCCTGACTTTGACCCGTTTGGAATCAGGAAAAATGGCCTTTATTTTCAGTGAAGTGGATATCCAAGAGTTGATAGCCGAAGCGATTCTTAGTGTTAAAAGCCTGGCCATAGAAAAACAAATTAACCTGGTAGAAAAATCTGCTGACTCCATACCAAAAATCCTTATGGATCCGGATAAAATCACCCAGGTGGTATTGAATATAATGAGTAACGCCATTAAATTCACCCCTTCCGGGGGAATGGCTACCATTGCAGTCAATGTCACTTCCAAAGAGAATCAACGCTGGTGCCAGATAGATATCAGTGATACGGGAATTGGTATATCCCCTGAAGATATGGATAAAGTATTTTCCAAATTCGAACGGATAGAGAAAAGCGTGTCCGGCGAAATTGGGACGGGTTTGGGTATGGCTATTTCCAAGCAGATTATCGAAGATGGACATGGAGGCGAAATATGGGTGGAAAGTGAAAAAGGAGTTGGCACCACCTTTTCCTTCACTATACCACTAGGCACCACTCTATAATCGTTTATCTATCTTACCTATCAAACTAATTTTATCCTCATCGCTAACTTTCTCTATCTTCGAGTCTAACGATGGTTGCTTCCCTTTTTGGGCATCCTGCATCTCATTTGAATCGAACAGGTCACTTATCTCTTCCTGCCAGGCGTTGGAATCTTTAAACTTAAAAGTAGGAACGTTTTGGGATTCGCTCAAGTGCACTCTGGTCCGATCTACCTCTTCTCCATAATAATTCAGCAAGTCGCCAAAAATTTTATTTATATCCTGAAGCAAAATATCTAGAAAACTGCGCTCATAACTGGTTTCATCAATAAGTTTTATTTTTTTTAACACCTTTTGAAAATTATTGTTATGGCTGGTAACTTTACGGTTGAATTGCTTCAGTAAACTGTCCACTGTGGTGGAATATCCCAGTTTAGTCTTCATCTCATCTTCGATTTTACGGCTCAGTTCCTGGGAGACCGGGTCAGCTTCATCTATGGTTAACTCCATCAAATCAGAGAGCATGGAACCAATCTTTTCCACCACATCTCCATAGTGCACCAACTCCTGGATATCGTCTTCCATATCAATTAACACTTGGGTTACCCGGACAAAATTGTCTTTTAGATCAGAAACAATATTTTCCACCGATTTCACCACCATGGGAATCTTGCTGGAACCTCTTTGTAACGTTTTGGTTAATTGCGGTACCGTCGCTTTTTCGGAATCCATTTGACTAACCAATTTTTTCATTATGGCATCGTGAAGTTCC
>CAZTWC010000285.1:0-4731 GCA_964617105.1 uncultured Myxococcia bacterium | reverse complement strand
TAAGTCACTTCTCCCATACGGGTTATTATTGTTCTGGATACATCATAGGTCTTGACTGAAACTAATCGATTACATCTGGGACAGCGCTTTTGCCTTACATTCTCTTTGGACTCTGACCATCTTTTTGATAATCTAATGCAGGATTTTGTTTTGGTATCTTCTAGTTTGGAAAACTCTCACCCTTCCCGGAAGAGAAGATAAAAAACTAAGCTTTTCAAAAATCTACAATTACATTAATATAATATTGTTCTCTATGTTGGCATTTTGCCACTGTGGATCAAGTTCCCGTCCGAGAATTCACTTGGCAGCAGGTGGGTCTGCAGACGCCAACTGCCAAAGAGGTTTGATATTTTGCGCCATGATTGGCAATATAACATAATAAATATAATACCAGCCCGCACTGTGATATTTTTTGGGTTAGTTTTGCTATTTTTATTCTCGAATATTGGCCCGGCACACAGCCATGACCCGAAAATTGACTGGCAAAGCCTGGAGACCCAACACTTTGTGATCACCTTTCCCGCTCCATACCAAAATTTGGCGGGCAAAGTGGCTAATTACCTGGAGGAGGTGGCTGTCACCGTAGATGCTTTTTTGCAGAAGCAGGCGCGCAACCACGGCAAAACAAACCGGGTGCAGGTGGTGATAAGTGACGAGGTGCAAAGTGCCAACGGTTCCGCCTCCACTATACCCTACGATGTAATCCATCTGAATGTATCCAGGCCCCAACCATTTTCGGTGCTCAACGACCACGACAACTGGTACCGCATATTGGCGGCCCACGAGTATGCTCATATCATCCATCTGAATACAGTGGGCGGTATCCCCGCTGTTATCAATACCCTGTTTGGTAAACTAGTGGCGCCGAACCATTTGCTGCCCACCTGGTTCATAGAGGGTCTGGCCACTCTGGTGGAAACCAAAATCTCCTCTGGCGGCAGAGTGGGTAACTCCATGTATAACATGTATATCAGAGCCATGGTGCTGGCCGGCAATTTCCCCTCCCTGGACCAGATAACCGGCAGGCCGCACCGCTGGCCCAAAGGAGCCCTCCCCTATCTGCTGGGCAGTTACTTTGTCAACTATATTTTACAAAACCATGGTGATGATTTCTTTGCGGACTTTATCTATAGTTACGGCCGGAAAGTGGTGCCCTATTCCCTGAATATTACTGCCCAGGAAGCAACTGGAAAGAGTTTTATAGATCTGTGGAAAGAGTTTGAAGCAGAAACAAAAAACCAAATCTTCCAACAAGTCCAGGAGATAAAAGCCCAGGTCTTGACCCCTATCTATCCGCTAACCAAACAGGGAATGAATAATTTTCATCCTCGGATCTCTTCCCGCCACCACCTGGCCTATTTCTCTTATGATGGCCACAGCCACCCCCAATTGCGGGTAATAAAAAACTATGACCGCCAACCAACAACCACAATTAATCATACAATGCCCGAAGACAGAAAAGGTAATAAATTGCTGCGGCTCTATTCTGGTAGCGCCCTCACCTTTTCCCCTGATGGCGGGCAGATTATTTTTGAAGATCAGCGGGTCCACAACCACTACTACCACCTTTACGACCTCTATAGTTACAATCTGGAAAAAAGGCAAACCCGGCAAATTACCAGGGGACAAAGGTTGCGCCAGCCCGATTTCTCTCCGGATGGAAAAAAAATTGCCGCCATCCAGGAGGTTGAGGGCAAATACTCTTTGATGCTCATGGATGTTGCCGATGGCTCGTTGCAAACCCTAATTCAAGGCGACCAGCAAACTCATCTGGCCTCACCGGCCTTCTCTCCGCAAGGAGATAAAATCGCCCTCTCTCTTTGGAAACCAGGGGGAATGCGGGATATCTATATCTATCATTTGACCCAAAAGAGCCTGACGCCCCTGAGGGTGGACCGGGCAATAGACCTGGATCCAACCTGGGATAAAAGCGGCAGGTACCTGATTTTTTCATCTGATCGCAGTGGAGTGTATAATCTCCATGCCTTTGACCTGAAAAAACGGCAATTCTTCCAAATAACCAACCTTTTAGAAGGCGCTTTTATGCCGGAAGTCACTCTGGATGGAAAAAAGATACTCTTTACCACTTACTCAGAAAAAGGGTATGACCTGGCCTGGCTCCCGCTTGATAGCTCCAACTGGCGCCCGGATTCAACCCTGCCGCAAAAGCGCCAAAACCAGAAGATCTCTCTGGGGATTCCCCGCTCGGCTACCACCCGCTCTGCTCCCATTCATGCGGACAAACTGCCTCTTGCTCCTCGCCGCTACCAACCTCTGGATACAATTTGGCCCCAGGCTGTGCTCCCCTTTGTAAGTATGTACGGCCGCGGTGACAGCATAAATTTCCTGCTCAGCGGCGCCGATGTTCTGGCCAAACACCAATTTGAAGCTGAACTAGCCACTGGTATCCAGCAAAACGATCTGCTCTATAGAATCAACTATTTTAACCGCTCATTTTTTCCTACACTTTACCTCTACTCTGCCCGGGATATTGTCAATGCCCGGGGCCTGTTTGAACGTAACTACTATCCCATGCCCTATTTGGAGGAACGGTGGAGTGCGGCGGCAGGATTCAGAATGGACTATCTTTTCTCTGGGTATAACTATGGATTTTCTCTGTTTTACCATCTAAAAAGGATGAGGGGATTAACCAAACTTCGCTTCCACCCTCTGGATATCAAGCCCAAAATCCCCCAAACCGGTATTAAATCCGGCCTTTACGCCCGCTGGAGCATCAGCAACCTGGAGAGTTACTACTTCTCTTTCTCCTATGAAAAGGGGTTTGCCGCCAATTTTGGACTGGGCCTCAACACTCCCTATCTGGGAGGTGATTTTTTAACCCTGGAGAGTTTTGGCTCCCTCTCTATGTACCAACCTCTGCCCTATTTTCCCCATCACATTCTGGCAGGAAAAATTTCCGCCGGTCTGGGGATGGGCGGCTATCGATACCGGCCTCTATACAACCTAGGCGGGCTGCCTAGCCGGGACATTATTCGGGATCTAATGGAAGAAATCTGGGTGGGAAACCACTATTTGCGCGGTTTTCCCCTAAACGCCTTTTCCGGTATGTCTTTTCTGCTGCTCAAAGGTGAATACCGTTTTCCCCTGCTGGAATTAGAGCGGGGGATCTCCACCCTGCCTATCTATTTGGGACGGACTCATCTGGTCCTATTTCTGGATGGGGGCAATGCCTTTGAGCATGAACTATCCTTTCATCCTCTCTATATTGGCACTGGCTTTGAACTCCGCCTGGAGTTGCACCTGGGTTACCAAATCTTTACCAATGTCAGGCTTGGATACGCCCGGGGAATCTACGGCCCGGGAATAGATAACTACTATCTGGTGGTGGGTCAGGGGTTTTGAAATCCCGACACACACACTATATTGCCTTTTTTTGCAGTATATTGTTTTTGCTGTTTGAGCATTTTTTGCAGTAGCAATCTGGAAGTCAGTCCGGATATAATACTAAATATGTATGAAAAAAATATTTTATCCAGCAAAGAAATCGGTCTTCAAATAAAAAAAAGGCGGCGCGAGTTAAAAATATCTCAGGAGAAACTGGCGGAAAGTCTTGGTGTTACCTATTTTACCATTCAACGATATGAAAACGGTTTTACCAAATTAAATGTAGAAACTCTTCAAAAAATCGCCTTCGCCTTAAGCGTACCAGTAATATTTTTTTTCGGGAGAGAATGGCCTCATTTGAATACAGCAAAGAAGACAACCTGGATTATAACCTAAAAATGGTCGCAGAACCATCCACGCCATATTTATCAGCCGCTGAAGTGAACTTACTAAAATATTTCGGTAAAATTGACAACCTTAAACTTAAGCAGGCAATTCTCGAAGTTATCAAGTTACAGTCGGAGGTTGATAAATAAAGGGATCACCTTTCCCTTCGGCGTCGGCGTCGGCGTCTCCAGAAGGGGATTTTCGGACGGACACTAGACAGTTACTTCTCCTGATTTGGCCCGGTATAACATAGTTTTTCCTTTGATGCCCTTCATCTCGAACAGACCGGCCTCTTCGAACCATTTCTCCTCCAAATAATCGCACAATTCGCCGGAAAGAAATATCTCTCCGGGCGTGCAGGCGGTTTCAATCCTGGAGGCCTTGTTTACCATTGGGCCAATGGCAGTGTAATCGGAGCGCAACTCACTGCCAAAATTGCCCACTACCACCGGGCCATGGTGGATGCCTATACGCATCCTGATCTCATCCACTCCGGCTTGGCTCCATTCTCTATTCAACTCCTTCATAGTCTCCTGCATTTTAAGCGCACACTGGAGAGCCAGCCTGGCCTGCCGGGTTGGTATCATCTCCACCGGGGCGCCAAAGATTATCATGATGGCATCGCCGATAAATTTGTCTATGCATCCATTGTCAGTAGCAGAAATAAACACTTCGGAAATATTTGGCACCGAAATCAGAAAACCAACAAAAATTAACGTGGACATTTTTCAACAACTTCTTGTCTTTGGCGGATTTCCTGAACCATTTATCAAAGCGAATACGAGATTCTATAACCGCTGGAAACGACTCAGGTTGGAGCAATTTTTTCATGAAGATTTACGTGATCTTACCAATATTCAGCAAATAGGCCAATTAGAGATTTTGGCGGAATTGATAAGGTGTCTAAGCGGGCAGAGCGTAAATTATAGTTCATTGGCAAATGATATTAATGTATCAGTTGACACAATAAGGCGATGGATATCTACATTAGAACAGATG
>CAZTWC010000284.1:0-4748 GCA_964617105.1 uncultured Myxococcia bacterium | reverse complement strand
TACCTAAGGATGTAACCGCCCCGGCGCCGGTAACCACAACACGGCCATACACTATTTACCCTTTTCCTCTAAAAATTTAATAATATCTTCCACTGTGTTAAAATTCAACTGATCACTCTCATCCAACTGTAGATCAAATTCATCTTCAACGGCCAAAACCAGATCCATAATGGCCAGGGAATCGGCTCCCACATCCTTGAGGCTCAAAGTCGGGGTGATTTTATCCTTATCCACCTGGAGCTGTTCAGAAATAATATTAACAACTTTTTCTTGTACTGACATGGATAATCCTCCTGATTAATAACATTGTTTTTATTTATGCGGAAGCAGTCCCCCATTTACACCGATTACCTGTCCGGTTATATAGGCGGCATTGGGGCTGGCTAAAAAAGCCACCAACCACCCCACTTCCCTGGCCTCACCTGCCCGTTTTACCGGAATTTGCTCTATCAACTTCTCCCTGCTTTCATGGTCGATCCCTTGAGCCATACCGGTATTGATCAGGCCAGGCTCCACCGTATTGACAGTGATGTTTCGGCTAGCCAACTCCAGGGCTAATGAGCGGGTCAAGCCTTCAACCGCACCCTTGGAAGCGGCATAGGCGGTCTGGCCTGGATTACCGGTGGACGCCACAATGGAAGATATATTGATTATCCGTCCCCATTTTTTTCTCAACATGGAACGGGCGGCTATTTTACAGCAAAGGTAGTGGCCATTAAAATTGGTAGCAATCAACTGCTCCAAAGTTTCTTCTGGAGTGGCGAATATCAAGTTGTTATAGGTGATGCCACTGTTATTGACCAAAATATCGATGGCGCCATGCTGCTTGACCACCTGCTGAAGAACCTCTTTTACCTGTTGGCTATTGCATAGGTCGAAGCAACAGGTTCCCAAGTGCAACTCCTCCTGGTCCGCTCTTTTTCGAAGGTCGGTGATTCTCTCTTCTCCCTGATGATAGTGAGCTATTACCCGGGCTCCCTGCCGGGCCAATTCAAGGGCTACGGCACCGCCAATAGCACCCGACCCACCCGTGACCAAAGCAACTTTGCTTTTCAGATAATTAGATTTTTGGGGCGCTGGTAAATTGGTCACTTTATCCCTCCGTATATATATAACGCACCGGCTACCATCTAAACAAGATGGCCCCCCAGGTGAGACCCGCGCCAATAGCATTTAACAGCAACAGATCCCCTTTTTGTATCCGCCCATCTTGTACCAGTTGATCCAGGGCAATAGGAATCGAGGCTGCCGAAGTATTGCCTACCAGATCCAGATTTACTACCACCCTTTTCGGATCTATTTTTAAGCGGGATATCATGGAATTAATAATCCTGATATTGGCCTGGTGAGGGATCACAAATTTTAACTGGTCACTGTTTAAACCATTATCAGTTAAAATTTTTTGGGTGGCGTCAGAGAGCAGTTTAACTGCGTTCTTATAAAGTTCTTTTCCATTCATGCGGCCGGTGTGCAGGTCTTTCTCCAAAGTTTCAAGGGTGGCAGGATGGCAAGTCCCTCCTCCAGGGATATAGAGCAGATCCCACTTGTTGCCATCGCTGTATAACTGGCTGTCCATGATGCCGCTTTGGCCGTCTCCGGCTGACAGGATAGCACAGCCGGCTCCATCACCAAACAGAATAGAGCCGTTGATATTATTCGGATTGACAAAGCGACTCAACAACTCAGCCGCCACTACCATCACTTTTTTTACATTACCCGCCCGGATAAATTGATCGGCTATGACCAGACTGTAAAGAAAACCTGAACAAGCCGCACCTACATCAAAGGCAAAGGCCCTCTCAGCGCCGATTTTGCGCTGCACATGAACTGCGGTGCTGGGCATAGGCATATCTGAAGATACCGTGGCTACAATGATCAGGTCAAGATCCCTGGCGGAACAGGAGGCAACCCGTAAAGCTTTCTTTGCCGCTTTGGCAGCCAGATCAGATGTAGACTCATCCGGAGAAGCCACCCGCCGTTCATTGATCCCGCACCTCTCCACTATCCACTGTTCAGTTACATCAAACCTGGCAGCCAATTCTCTATTGGTCAACCTGCGGGCAGGCAAATAGGAGCCGGTTGAGATTATCTCAGCTTTGTTGACTTTCATTCTGTAGAATCACCTGTAGAATCAGGTTGGGCTAGTGTCATGTCAAGTGACTGATGCCACAAGATTGCGAAGTAATTTAGTGTGCCGTCAAGGATGACCTTCGGCCTCAGCAGGCACGCTAAAGGACGAGCAAGATGCGGCAAATGTTGCTTGACAGGGCACTAGTCTTTGATCTGAAAGACTTCCCGGCCCTTGTAGGTGCCGCAACTGGCGCAAGCGTGATGCAGTAAGGTTGCTTCGCCACAGTTGGGGCATTCTATTACCGAACTTGGAGGAGTTAGATGGTCATGACTTCTTCTGGTATCTCTTCTTGCTTTCGATTTTTTCTTTTTGGGGACTGGCATTGAATTACCCTCCTGTCTTCATGTTTTTCAACGCTTCCCAGCGGGGATCTATAGGTTTACCCGCGCAAGAGCACGCATCAGTGTTTAAATTAGCGCCGCATTGCTGACAAAGCCCGCGGCAATCTTCCCGACATACGGGAAAACGCGGTACATTTAAAAAAAACTGCTCGATAAAAATCGATTCCAGATCGATCTCTGCCCCGTTGTAAGTTCCGTGAGAGAGATCTTCTTCCTCGCCAAGATCTTCATCCTCAGTTTTCTCGGTAAAACCTTTATCTTTAAAAAGGGTTTGAATAAAATCGAGTTCAAAATCCCGATCAACTACCTGTAGGCACCTGGAGCATTCTACCGCTAAAATGGTGTTAAAATGTCCGGCAAAGATGATGCAATCCTCGATTTTTTTCACTTTCGCCTGCAGAAAAACTGCTCCCTTTTCTGCACATCCCTGGGTTTGAAAATCTATCAGGTTTGCCATCCACTGGGCAGGAAACTTCTTCTCAATAACAGTATCTTCCGATGTGAGACGGTCAACTAAAATCACAATAGACATGATCTTTCCTCGCCATGGTGCCTGTTTCCCGAAGGAAACGGAATTATCATCTATGTTTTATCCCTTTTTGTCAAGCTGGGCCTGATAATAATCCAATATATTATTAATATTGCGTATTGCTCTTCCCTTGGCACGGGTCAGATCGTTAAGCAGCATATCGCCTTTTTTTGAAGGCCTTCCCGAATATCCCATAAAAACAGCGGTTTTCTCCAGGTAATCCTGATCAATCAGATCATCATTGGCTACAGTAAGGCGATAGATATCTCGCACCTTTTTAATGAAAAACAAAGATTTTTCGATATCTTTCAATTGCCGAAAGTGGGTGGGCATCTTGTTTCGCAACATCTGGAAAACTTTCCAGGTAATGGGCGTTCTTATTCCAAAAAAGGCTTTGAGTATACTCAAGAACAGGTGGATATCCCTTAGGCCGCCGATATCTTCTTTCAAATCCAGGCCAGCATCGGACTCCTTACAGTGTTGATGGCGGGATTTCATCTCGTTTTGCAGGCAAAAGATAAAATTGGAGTAATCCTTGAATATAAAAGGGGAGATTATTTTTTTGTATAGCTGTCCCTCCAGACGAGCATCGCCGATAACCAACCGGGAATTTAGGATTTCGGTCTTATCGATAAAATCGGTGGGTCCCGTCTGTTGAAAGAATTTTTCCATCTCTTCAATGGTAATAATATAACTGCCGCAATGTTCGATAAAACGGTTATGAGGGGAAATGCCACTTCTGCTCAAGGCTGACGCCAGGCGGGCAGTCAACTTGTTGAATGCGAAATGAGCCAAATTGGACTGGCTTTGATACACCTCTGGCATAACCAGCACAAACATGTCGTAATCGTTGTCAAAGGCTTCTTCCCGGGCATTACCTCCAGAAGCAAAGATACCAATTCCATTAAAAGGTTTTAAATTACCAAAAGATTCGGGCATCTCCCTGGAGAGTTGGTGCCAGGTGTTGAGATACATCTCCCTGATAAACCGGTCCACCATCTGCCTGAATTCACGACATATTTGCTGGTGATCTTCCAAATTCAACATCATCAGGCTGAGACGGCATAACTCAATGTTAAAATAATCCCGCAATTTTTGTTCACAGAGTTTGGTATCTTTTATCTGATATGATTCCTGCAGAATCATTTTGGTGATACGGTTCATCTCCTGAAAATCATCGGCGTAAGCGGTAAAACGGGGGTAGTTGTCCAGCACATTGGCAAAATAGCGTTTTATGTAGTTGGAACTGACATTGTAGATATTCAACAGGGAGGTCAATTTTTTGGTGATGGCGAAATAGAGTTGTTCATCCTGGCCAAAGACACTGAAAATATCCATGAACTTGATCACATTTCTAAAGTTAAGCGACTTGATAAATTTGTGGATATCGATGGTGTAGTAATAAAAAAGGTTGGCAAAATTTTCTCTGGCTTGTTTATTGGACATCAATTGGGTGACAGTGGCATTGATAAAACGGTTTACCATATTAAAATCTTTTCGCCGCCGCCCCGCCTGACCCAACAACATCAAAAAGTCGACCAAAATGGGGGCATCTTTGATCATCATTTGAATATAATCGTCAATTATCTGGTCTGCATCTTGCTGACAATTATCCATCTCAGCCAAAAAAGTATCAATTATCTCCGGCTCTTTTTCAAAAAACTCCAAAAACTCATCCCAATGAGCATTTCCTTCATAAGTGCTCATCAAGTTCATAATTAGTACCGGCAGCGGCTGATTATTTTTT
>CAZTWC010000283.1:0-4757 GCA_964617105.1 uncultured Myxococcia bacterium | reverse complement strand
AGGGTTCGCCTCCCTCACGGGCATAAATATCTTTTATTAGAGGGATGCAGGTTTTTCCGCCGCAGGCTCCCATGCTGCAACGGATAGTTTTCAAGTGGTTCATATCCTGAACCCCCAGGGCTTTCATCTCCAAAACCTTTTCTTTTCTCACTCTTTCGCAGCGGCACACCACCGGAGACTCTTGGCTAATCTGGTTTTCCTCCACGGGCACAAAATTGGCCAGCATCTCCTCTTTATCCTGCATCGCGATACCAGCTACTTTGGGGGCTATCTCCAGAGGCACCTCAACTGTTACCAGGGCGGTGCGATCCTGCCACCTTTTATTGCGGAACTTTACCACCTGTCCCTGGCCCAGTTTTTGCCCCAGGGTATCGCATAGTTCTAACTGGTCACCTTCCTGGAAAAAGGGGAGCAGTTCAAAGGGGATCACCACATGAGCCTTGCCGGGCTTTGCCTTACGTTTATCTACCATGGTAATGGCCAAACCCGGGCAGATGGCCACGCAGCGGGCGCAGCCATTACATTCTCCTTGAAAAAAGGGTAGATCTCTAATATCGCCTAGTTTATTCTCCAGTTGGATACTCTCCTGCTTGCACACGGTAATACAGGGGTTGCATGGTATCTCTTCCAGGCAGTGCAGTACTGGATACACTTTCAACTCCACCATTTCGTGGTAGTTCTCTTGAACGATGCGGCCAGGACGGCTCTTGAGGATATCCGCTTTACGCTGCAAATCCTCACTGCTGTCAACTCCAGGGTTGGTTGACGCATCGCTGCTCTCCGGACCGGAACTGGTTATTTGCTGCAAACTTTTAACTATTTCCATTCCCTTGACCTTGCCGTTGAACATGGCGGCAGAGGCTTCGGCAATCTCTTCGGCATCACCAGCCACAAACACCTTAAAGTTGTGTTCTATAGCCTGCTGATAGAACTCATTTACCGGGTTCAGACCGGTGGCGATTAGCACGGTATCGCAAGTAACTCTCTTGTAAGTGTTTGGGATTATCTGGAATTGTTTGTCCAGGTTGGCGGTGAGTATTGACTCAACCTGATTTTTTCCCTGGGCCTGCAAAATAGTGGTGCAAGTTAAAACCGGAATCCCCAACCGCTCAATCTTGTCGGCGTGAACTTTGTAACCACTCACTTTTGGCAGAGCTTCCAGCACCGCTATCACCGTCATGCCGGCTTGCAGGGCATGGTAGGCGGTAATCAATCCAACATTTCCACCTCCCACAATCACCATTTTGTCAGCCGGCTGAACCAGATCCCGGTTGACCAGGGTCTGAAAGGCTCCGGCCCCGTAGATACCGGGCAGATCACAGCCTGGAAAAACCAAAGATTTTTCTCTGGCTCCAGTGGTCACCAGCAGAGTTTTGGGCTGAATTAAGGTGTATTTATCTTCACAGACAACCCCCACCCGGTGGTCGCCGAAAATCCCCACGGTTTGGGTGTTCAACATCACCTGGATCAAGGGAGAATCTTCCACCTGTTGGGTTAAGATTTTGGCGATATCAATCCCCCGGGTGCCAGCATAGCAGTCTTCGATAGAGCCGAAAAATTTGTGGGTCTGCAATACCAACTTGCCACCCAGAGAACTCTTGTCATCCACCACTACCACACTGAAGCCCATAGAGGCTGCGGTGATGGCAGCATTGAGCCCTGATGGGCCGCCTCCCACCACCAGGCAATCGGTTTCTTTTACCTCAATTTTGTCAAACCCGGATTGGCCAGTTTTCTCCTTTAGCAGAGGAAGTCCCTGGAGCGATTCCACCTGCATCCCCTGGGCAACCGGGGTAATACAGGATTTTACCGCCTTTCCGTTAACCAGCATAAGGCACTGGGCACACTGCCCATTGGAACAGTAAATACCCTGGGGATGGTTGTCATGGGGGTGATAACAGAAGATATCTTTTCCCTCTGAAATCAGGGCCGAGGATAGCATCATCCCCTTCTCCAGTTTCATTGGGGAGCCATTGTAAACTACCTCCACATTTTCTGCTTCTTCTACAGTTAAAATAGGATGGGATGCTATTTTATGTTTTTCTGTCGGCATTTTTTAACACCTTGTTTTGCTATATCCTAATCCCTATTCCTCATCCCTACCGCTTCTCTGACTTCAATCATAGTTTGCCGGGCTACTCGCCGGGCCTCTTGGCCACCGGCTAATAATATTTCTTCCACCTGTTGGGATTTATCCAGCAGTTGAAAATATTTTTCCCGAATAGGAGCCAAATGGCGGCTCATATGTTCAGCCAGAATTTTTTTACAGTCAAAACAGCCAATACCCGCCTGGCGGCACTGTTCCTCAATTTCGTTAATAGTTTCTTCCGGGGTAAAACATTTATGGGTGTGATAGAGGGGGCAGTCCGGGGGATTACCGGGATCGTTACGCCGAACTCTCTTGGTATCGGTAACTGCGGGCCGCAATTTTTCCCAGATTTCTTTGAAAGTTTCAGTGACTTCAATATAATTGTTCAGGCTCTTGCTCATCTTATTTTTACCATCCAGGCCCATCAATCTTGCCCCTTTGCCAATCAGGCTGGCGGGCTCGGGAAATACCGGACCGAAGCGGTGGTTGAAATGGCGCACTATCTCTCTGGTTAATTCCAGGTGTTGGGCCTGGTCTTCACCAACCGGCACCGCATTGGCCTTGTATAGTAAAATATCGGCAGACTGTAAAACCGGGTAGGAGAAAAGACCCAGGTTGATATTTTTCGACTGGCGTTTAGCCTTATCCTTGTATTGAGTCATCCGTTCCATCTTGCCCATGGGGGTTACGCAAGACAATATCCAGGATAGTTCGATGTGTTCCGGCACATCAGATTGAATGAAAAAGACACACTTTTCAGGATCTATTCCACAGGCGATATTAACGGCTGCAGCGTTAAATATGCGCTTTTGCATCTCTTCCACCCGATATTCAGCCGTAATAGCATGATAGTCAGCCAGGAAAAAAAAGACCTGATTCTCCTCAATCAGTTTGGTCATCGGCTTGATGGCCCCGATCAGGTTGCCAATATGAATAGCGCCAGAAGGTTGAATCCCGGTCAAGATAATTTTTTTAGACATAATAGTAACTTTGCCCCCAAATTTTTATTTGTTCACTCATACGTTATAACAAAATTTAAGTTTTACCTAAAGCGAAAATTTTCTTGTGCAAGCCATTAGATAATGTCAAAATTGATGAATATGCTGGATGAGATTGATAGAGAATGTTATCGCGACCCCACAGGCGGCCTTTGCTGGCGGCCAACCTGCAGCAGCCAACCTGCAGCAGCCAACCCTGCCCAACTGGTTTTACCTGCAAGAAAAATATCTGTATAGAGAACCATACTTTGCCTTGAGAACATCAGATAGATCCTTTAAACAACCCGTAGGCCCTGCGGCGGAGCGAAGCCTACAGCGGAGAACCAGTGCACCCGGGTTGGCTTCGAGATCGAAATTTGCCACATGTCGAAATGCTCCGAAATTATCAGTATTGACAACGGTAATAAGAATCAGTATACTAATAGTATAATCGTTGATATGACTGAGGTGTTCCATGCCTGGAGTAAAAACCGCTATCTCCTTAGACCCGGACCTGTTTCAACAGGTTTGTAAAATGGCTGAAAAAATGGATATTTCACGCAGCCGTTTGTTTGCTTTGGCCATGAAAGATTACTTGCATAATCTGGAAAGTCGGCAATTTTTGGTCCAATTAAATGAAGTTTACAGTGATGAACCTGATGCAGAAGATATTGCTGTGGCTACTGCCATGCGCCAAAAACATCGCAAAGCACTTATTGAGAAGAAATGAAAATAAAGCAAGGTGAAATATACTGGGTGGACCTTGGTGAGCCCAGGGGTTCTGAACCTGGTTTTAAACATCCTCATATTGTGGTTCAAAACAATCTATTTAATGTAAGCAAAATAAACACAGTGGTGGTTTGTACGTTAACTACAAATCTCAACCGCGGCAGGGCTCCCGGTAATGTGTTGCTTGCCAAAGGAGAAGCAAATCTTCCCAAACAGAGTGTGGTCAACATATCCCAAATTCACACGGTAGATAAGGCTGATTTGAAAGAGAAGATCGGTCGGGTTTCCCCCCAAAGATTAACTGAAATACTCAATGGTATAGAATTCCTTCTAACCCCTCTCACCCTTACCACTGACTAAGGTCAGTCTTTTGTCCCGGTGACATGGGATGTTGGCTGATGGTATTGTGATTCACCAGAATGGTGCCTGCCTTGCCATCTTTTTCCCGGTTTAGCGAGATTCCCTCCTTGCTTTTGCTATAAGTCACAGTGTCTTTGACTTCACCCCCCGCATTTTTAAGGGTTATGGTTTCACCACTGTTGTTTAGGCTAAGATAGCCTGTACTGGAAGCAATGGCATTGTTTATGCCCGCCGGAGGAGTCTTGCCATATACCACGATAGCCTGGCCGGGCCACAGAATGGTGCCGCCAAACGTATGGCGTTTGCTGGATACATCACTGATGGTCCAACCAACCAAATCGGCCTTGGCTGTGCCAATATTTACAATCTCGATAAACTCAGCCGGCCTATCAGTGCCAACTGGATTGGGTAGTAACTCGTTGATAATCAGTTGGGCAGTGGCTGGAGTGGTTACTTTCCAGGGAGTGCCGTCAAACCTCAGGCCGGGCGAATTGTTGCCCGCGGCTCCGGTAATTTTATGGTGGTATTCCCAGGCCGCCTCAATTTCGCCTTCTGGGCTGCGGTTAAAGCAGACAGGGCTTTTCTAGCAGAAACCGCTTGTT
>CAZTWC010000282.1:0-4794 GCA_964617105.1 uncultured Myxococcia bacterium | reverse complement strand
CTATGTTGTCACTGCATATCTCAGCCGCTCCGGGATAAACAGCCACATTGGTGTCATCGCAATCAGTGCCCAGACAATCTTTGCCAATGCCGTAGCCATCGCCATCAGCATCTACACAATCCTTAGGGCAAACTTTATCTTTGCCGTTACAATCCTGGTCAACTCCATCGCCACAGACTTCGGCCCGACCCGGATTTACAGCCGGGTCAGTGTCGTCACAATCGATTTCTTGCCTGGGGCAATCTTTGCTGCTTTGGCCGTAACCGTCCTGATCATTGTCAATACAATCCTGCGAGCACTTCTGGTCTCCATCTTTGCAGTCATCATCTTTATCGTTGCCACACACCTCACTGGCGCCGGGATAGATTTTTTCATCGTAATCATTGCAGTCGAGTTCGGTTTTTGTGCATTTACCAGAGGTTCCGTAACCATCGCCGTCTAAATCGATACAGTGGTCTGGACAAAGACTATCTCCATCTTTACAGTCATCATCAATACCGTTGCCGCAGACCTCTTTAGCACTGGGATTGATAGCACTATCCGCATCGTTGCAATCCAATCCCTCTTTGGGACAAGCGCCTAACACTCCATAACCGTCCTGATCGTTATCAACACAGGCTCCCTGGCAGGTTTTGTCGCCGTTCTGGCAGTCGTCATCCACTCCATTACCGCAAATCTCCTCTACCCCAGGATTAACCTGTGGATTAGAATCATTGCAGTCCGTCCCGGTTTTCGGACAATTCACTCCGCTGAAACCATACCCGTCATTATCGTAATCATTACAACTCTGTTCGCAAATCTGGTCGTTGCCATCACAATCTTCATCAACGCCATTTCCACAGGTCTCCTGGGCGCCAGGATAAATATTGGCCTCTTTATCATTGCAATCTACTCCCCGCTTGGGACATTGCCCATTTTCATTGACCCCAAAGCCATCCTTATCGTTGTCCACGCATTTTTCAGCAGTGGAGCCATTGCCGCCAGCACCATTTTCTTCATTATCCAAGGGTTTACTGTCGTCACCGCATGAGAAGGCAAACAGTAGAAGCAGCGTCATAATCATTAGAAAAAACACCTGCCAATAACCTGAACCATTTTTTTTCTGGTCAAACATAATTTTTCATCCCTGGTAGATCAAAGTACACTTATCTAATTCACTATATATTTAATTTCGTTTACCAATTTACTATATTTAAAGGAAAGTTTCAAACAGAATTGTGAATAAGAGAAAAGGATAAAATGTCCGAAGGGGAGAGGGAGATCCACGAAGGGGAAAGGGGGTTAATAGTTTTTCGGCAGAAACTAGACGATTATATATAATTAAGAATGGATTGGTTTGTCACTTTGGTGGCAGCAACCAGAGAGGACTGCAGAGTTTTCTGATACTGTGTAAAATCGGAGATCACCTTTACAATATCTGCGTCTTCTATCTCCTTGATTTTCTTCTCTGTATCTTCTTTGGTTTTCTCCAAAATGGTCTGGGAAATATCCAACCGGTTCATCTTGACACCCATATCGGAACGGGTGGTGTTTATCTGCTTGAAGGCCATATCCAACCTGCTCAACTCGGCCCGGACTTTTTCGGTCTCATCATTGACCAATGCTTCTTCCAAATTATTCAGCATCTTAAAAATATTAACCGTATCGCCATTGTAATAATTATCAGGATCACTATCGTTGAATGCACTATTGCCTATAAATGCGTTCATACCATTGGCGGTTACCGCCTGTTTCACTCCGTTTCCCACCTCCACCTGTAGCATATTGCTATCGCCAGTACATTCGCCGGTTTGGGTATTAAAAGGATTGGTTGCATTTTTATAGCCACCAAACACATAGACATTATCTATAACCGTGTTGGCCAGACCGGTAAGCATGGATTTCAATCCCCGAACCTCCTGAGCAGCTCCTTTGCGGTCATCTTCGTTCAAAGTTCCATTGATGGACTGCAAGGTCAACTCTTTGGCTCTTATTAAAATAGATGCCGCCTCATTAAGAGCAGAATCGGAACCTTCCAGCAACATTTGTCCCCGCTCTATATTGTGCTGAAAGTAGTCCAATCGCTCACCCATATTTTTAAAACCTTGCAATTTCTGAACCCCAATAGGATCATCTGATGGGCGGTTGATACGTTTACCCGTGGACACCATCTCCTCTGCCTGGGTGAGTTTGTAACGGTTTTCCGCAATGTTTCTGGTAGCTGTCCAGTAATTCAGTTTCTCTGATACTCTCATAATATACTGCCTCTAAACAATTAAGTGCTCCTTCAAAAATTCCTCAACCGGTGGTGAATTAACGCAAAGATAGAATAGAATCTATCAAACCATCTACCGTAGAGATAATCTTGGCCGAAGCCTGGTACGCCTTTTGGTATTGTATGAGTCGCATAAACTCATCATCAATAGATACCCCGGAGGTGATCTCCCTAAAATTTTTCAATTGCTGCACTATGCTGTCCTGAAATTCGTACTCATCGTTAACCCTTTTTACCTCTTTGGCCACATCTCCCACTATCAACTCCATATAACTGTTAAACGTAGCCTGGTCACCACTGCCAAAAGTTACCAATTTATCTTGCAAATCCACCAGTTCCAGGGCATTTTCATTATCACCGGGCAAAGCCCAGTATTGAGTCAGACCGTTGTCAGCACTTTTTTCGTATCTTTGACTAACGCAGATCTTATTTAGATCGGTTTTTACATCGTCAGACAAATTAATAGAACTGGCTGCTGCCTCAGAAGCACTTATCTCCTTGAAAAA
The DNA here is from genome assembly GCA_964617105.1 of uncultured Myxococcia bacterium. Classification (GTDB taxonomy): domain Bacteria; phylum CAZTWC01; class CAZTWC01; order CAZTWC01; family CAZTWC01; genus CAZTWC01. The sequence goes on along the minus strand of CAZTWC010000282.1, from coordinate 2,034 downwards.
ACTTATCTCCTTGGGGTTAGCCGCGATGTAATCCTCGCCATAGGACTCACCTTTTTTGTGCTGCTCGTTAAACTTATCCATCAGCACACGAGCAATCTCGTTTAACCTGGACTTGTAATCCTCCAAATTTTGTTCTCTAACTGTGATGACGCCGCCCAATTGTCCGGTATTAATCTCATCAGTTATATCGGTCTCCGAACCGCCCACATCGATAAAATGGACCTTATATTTACCGTTAGCGTCCAAAAAAGCCTTTAAACCTCCGTGATGAACCCCTTCCAGGGCCACCCGGCCGTCACCGATCATTATATTTACATGACCCGTATCATCGGTAAAAGACTGCAGGCCTATCTTTTCGGCTAAATCCTTAATCTTCTGTTGACGTTTGTCTTTAAAATCATTGGCCGACTTTACCCCCAACTCGGTTTTTTGGATATTACTGTTCAAAGTTGCTATCTCTTCAAACACATTATTGATTTCCAGGATCACCGACTCTATTTCGGTATTCAAATCTTTTTGCACCTGGGCTACCCCATCGTAATTCCGGTGAAAAGCCTCCACCAAAGATTGACCGGCAGCACGAACACCTGAGCGTTCCGCCCGCCCGGCAGGATTACTGGACAGACGACGCCAGGAGTTGAAAAAGTCGTTGATAGCAGAGTCGATTCCTCCGCCTAAAGATTCATCAAATAGGGACTCCACCGGGGAAAGTGCCTGCCGCCGGCCGTAATAATCGCCCAGCCGCATATTTTCAGAAACGATCATCTTGTCCACGTAAGGACTGGTCACACCGGCCACACTATCTACCTTGACTCCTGCTCCCTCCAAAGTGGTTACATTGACATCAGATGAAACATTCATCACCTTTCGGGTGTAACCTTCGGTATTCATGTTGGCTAAGTTGTGCCCTGTCACCGATACCCCCTGCTGCTGGACAAACAGGGACTTTTTGGCTATATCCATTATTCCAAATATACCGGGCATAAATCCTCCTTTAAATCCTGCCATCCAACCGCTTTATCCCGCGGGTGGAATGGCAAATCTTGCCATAAGAATTATACACCTTGGCATGGGGACTAATAGCGTTCTTAAAAAGGCTTAAAGTGCCGTCAATGGTTCGGAGGGAATGCTCTACAAACCGCCGGTTCATATCGTTCAACTCTTTGACCTGGAGGATATTTTCCTTCAATCTCATCTCCAGGACAGTCAAGTCAATATTCTCCTGGTCCCTCAAAATTTCCAACAATATTTCCAGAGAAACCATTGATTCAGCCATGGGCAACGCTTGACAGATCTGCTCCATGAGAGAAAGCCGGGACTGTTCCAGCACTTTTCCCTTGAGGCAAAAAACCTCTTTTTGACGGTTTATCTCCAGCAGTTTATCGGGAGAGAATTGAAAGAGTATGGTTTGTTCCTGTTGCAGAAGGAGGACGAACTCCTCCAGGAGGGTGACCTCTTTGTTGATTAGGTTCTGTAAATCTTCAACTAAAGTCTCAATTTGTGGATTCATCTTCCGTCACTCCTGGGCCGGTATCGAACCAGGGAAGCGACGGAAACGGATTAGAGAATATCCTGAAGGAAGAGCGATTCCTCCAGAATCTTTTCGGCCGCTCGCCTGGAATCATAAGAATATGTACCGGCTTGAACCTGTTTTTTAAGTTGCTCTACTCTATTGCTATCTACCTCGGGTAATTGTTCAACTAATCTCTTAAGACGCGACATATGGCTAAGTTCTACTCTGGTTGCATCATCTCTATCCACCTCCAGTGATTTTGCCGGCGTCTTTTCCCCTTCCTCTTTTTCCTGTACTTGAGGCAGTAGTTGTTCTATCGGGTTTTGCCCTTTGCCTTTAATTTTCACTTTTACCCCCAAATTTAGTACTATAGTAATGGTTAAATGCTACTAATTCTTAGCGATGTTACACTTCCATTATATACATCGGCATTTGAGAAATAAAGCTTAATTTTTTTTTTACTTTTTTACTACTGCGCTCTCCCTCATCTTTAAATGCTGTAAATACGCCATAGGTTCTAC
>CAZTWC010000281.1:0-4796 GCA_964617105.1 uncultured Myxococcia bacterium | reverse complement strand
TCCTCTTTAAGCACCTGAGGCTGAGTTATCCGCCTTCCGTTAATATAGGTGCCGTTGGTGCTCTTCAGGTCTGCAACCACAAACCGAGAATCTTTTAGAATAATCTTGGTGTGCTGCTTGGAAACATTATTGACCTCTAAAACCACATCGCAGGTAGGTGACCGGCCGATAACAATCTCCTTATTTTCTATAGAGAGAGTTTTTTGTTGTTTTTCTTTATCGCTAATAATCAGAGAATACAGCATTATTTACTCCTTAGGGTTCACGCGCATTAAGTGAGCCCTCAATCCGCTGCAACAAGTTGGATAGTTGTTTACTATTAAAAGATTTGAGCAGCCAACCATTGGCTTTAATCTCCAAGCCATAATCGTTCCTGTCTGCCAGAGGCTCCGGGGTTAGAATGATAATGGGAGTATCACGGTAATCGTCAATCATTCTTAAGGTATCGATCATTTCGATGCCGCCCATTCGAGGCATATTGATATCAGTAAAAATTATATCAATCTTTTGCCCGGTAGCCTCTTCTAGACCCCGAGCCCCGTCCTCTGCTTCAAAGATCTGATAGTTACCCAAATCATCTTTCAAGGCTTTGACTAATACATGCCTGACAATCTTCGAATCATCAACCACTAAAACTTTTTTCTTCATCACAATTCCTTAATAACATCATTCGGATATCTTTAACGTCAATATAGACAAATAATTCTCACTGGAATCAAAAATAGACTTTTTTGTTAATTCCATGTCACTATACTGGGGATGAAAACTTCTCAACAATTGGGGACTTTTCTCGGGATAGGAAAATTCCAGAGCATTTTTAAAATATCTATTGGCATTTTGAAAGTCTTTCTGGGAAAAATAAAGAATAGCCAGGTTAAAATAGGCTAAAAAATGCTCTTCCTGCAAATAAATAACCTTTTTAAAAGCAGCAATAGCCAACTCTATTTTATCCATATTCTTATAGAGATCACCCAGCAAAAAATGAAGCTCGGGCTCCATGATTTGTTGGTTTAATAAACTGAGATAAATATCTTCCGCCTTTTTAAAAAAATCGTGAAATGCATACAAATTGCCCAGGGTAATGGAAATTTCCCGGTGTTTGGGAAATTGTTCTCTCAGCCTGGAAAATTCCTCCAGGCAGGATTGGAAATTAGTTTCATTATACCGATTTACCTGTTTTTGGTAAAGTTGGTCTGGATTTGACAATTTTGCCGGTTTTAAAGGTTTTTCTTGCTCTTTTTGCTGAATAAATTGTTCTTTTACACCGTTGATGCCAACTCCATGAACCAGTTTGGTTTTTATTTTACTAAAACTATATTTACCACTCCCTTTAAATGGTTTGGCAGGTTGGTTGTCTTCCTCTTGAAAATCTATCTGCTTTTTATAAACATATTCATCTTCAAAATTAATCAAGGATAATTTATTAAATACCTTGAACAAAGACTCTGAATCACCCAAAAACAGATAACTGCCCCAATTCATTATCTGATAAAACTTTTCTAAGATTTGTTTTACTTTTTCCCGGTCAAAATAGATCATCACATTTCGACAAAAAATAATGTCCCAATTTAATCCTTTATACTTGGGCAAAACAATACTGTTTAAATTATAGGTATAAAAATCGATATAGTCCTTAAGAAGATCATCAACTTGAACCCGGTTCCCAAGTTTTTTAAAATATTTATGGTGCCGTTCTGGCACCTTAGATAGAACCGATGAAGGATATATACCTCTTTGAGCTTCATTGATATATTCTGGATTCAGATCTGTAGCGACCACTTTAAACTTGTACGGAGCCGGTACAGACTCTAATAGAGTCATGGCCAGAGAATATGGTTCTTCCCCAGAACAGCAGGCTGCACTCCATATGGTAATTAGATTTTGATTATCATTCCGTAACTTTTTTTCTTTGATAATTTCTGGAATGCTACATTTTTTTAATAGATCGAACTGATTGGGACGCCGGAAAAAATCGGTCTTTTTTACAGTTACCTGGTCCAGCAAATCCTGATAAAGATCATCGATAATATCTATTTTCAAAGAACTGTTGATAAAATCGGTTAACTGATCATGGTTTTCAAAATGCTTTTCAGCGTATTTGGCTAATATCTGGTAATCATCTTTTTTTATCCTGAGACCGAATTTATCCTCGACGGTGTTGGCCAATAATCCCAAATCACTTTTTTTCCACGGAATATCCAACGCTTACCCCCTTACCATTTTGGTTAAATGGGTAGCAATATATTCCAGAGCCACTACTTTTTCCACAACACCGGCTTTAATGGCCTGACCTGGCATGCCAAAAATAACCGAACTCTGTTCATCCTGGGCTATGGTATAGCCACCCGCCTGTTTCAGGCTTTTAAGTCCTTTTACTCCGTCATCACCCATACCGGTTAAAATTACCCCTACCGCCTTTGGGCCAAAATAGTTGGCCAAAGACAACAAAAGAGGATTACCCGAGGGTTTGAATCCATTTACAGGGGGCGTGTCGGTTAAAACCATGTTGCCGGAACTATTAACCTCCAGGTGACGATTATCAGGTGCCAAATAAACATGGCCTGGTTGCGGAAACCCCCCACTTTGAGCAATCTCAACCTTCAGGGGGGAAACCTGTTCCAGCCATTCAGCCAACCCCTCGATGTATCCCCTGGCCATATGTTGCACTATCAAAATTGGTGCACTGAAATCAGCCGGCATTTCCACCATCAGAGATGCTAAAGCCCGCGGTCCTCCAGTGGAAGAAGCAATACCCACTATTTTGAATAAACCATGTTTTTTTATATCAGTAAAATCGATATTTTGTTTATTTCCAACCCCAAAATTAGCGGGAGGTGCCAACAGGTTTATTCCAGATTTTACCACCACAGAAGTAATTTCAAGTATTTTTTTTACCAACCTATCTGACCAATCTTCCATAAATTCAAGTATCGGTTCCTCAAATACATCTAGCACACCGGCATTTATCGCTTTCATGGCTATTTTGGCAGAAGAGTTACCAGACATTTTTTGAATGCCGATGATGGGAGTCGGCCTATGCTTCATAATCTCCTTTATGGCAGTTATGGCACTCTGATTGGGTAAATTCAGACCCAAAATTATCAGGTTAGGAATTTTATTCTTCACCATCTCCAGAGCAGCAGTACCGTTAGTAACTTCTCCCACCACCTGGATTTCCGAATTACGGGCCAAGGCTGAGGCGATAAAAAGTTTGTTTATTTGTGAGTCTTCGATTAATAAAACTTTTATCATAAAAAATTATAGCCCCTTTAAAATATTCAGGATTAGCATTGTAATCGTTGTCCCAGGAGAAAACTTTACTTATTTAATATGGCGCTGAATGGTTTTTAACAGAATGTCGGGAGCAAAATCACTCTTTACCAAATAGGCATCGCATCCCAACTCTATCCCTCTCATTTTATCTTCTTCAGATTTTCGGCAGGTCATAATCACCACTGGAATATCTTGAAATTTCTTCTCCTCTTTCATCCGTTGTATCAATTCAAAGCCATCCATCTGGGGCATTAAAATATCTACCAAAGCCAGTTCAAAAGATCGTTTCTGCAGTTTAATCAGCGCCTGAACACCATTTTCGGCTTCATCAACTTCATAACCGGCTGAAATTAATATCCCCTTCTGGGTTTCCCTGATAATGGGCGAATCATCTACAATCAATATCCGTTTTTTTCGTTCCTCTTTCTTGCCAATATCTCCCCCCTCCTCAACCTTATACTTATACTCAACCGTCTTGGCTTCTATTTCCTCCAGCAAGGCGCTGATATTTAAAATTAGAGCAACCTGTCCATTATCCATTATGGTGCAACCGGCTATTAGAGGCAAGTTAACTAAAAACGTACCCATAGAACGGTATAGGATGCTCATCTCTTCTAAAAACTGGTCCACCTCCAGTGCCAGGTATCTTTCCTGGTGACGGATAAAAAGCAAATTTGACTGCTTTCGCCCATTTTTTGATGCAGCAGCCGTACCAAGAACCTCTCCCAATTTAACAATGGGTACCACCTGATCCCGCCACCTATTTACCCTTACCCGATCTACTATTTCAATTGAATCATCCGGCACTACCGCAACTTCGTTTACCAAAACTGATGGGATAAAGAAAATATCTTCTCCCACCTTTACCGGCAACGCCTTGAATACCGACATGGTTATAGGAATGGTCAATTTAAATTCACTGCCCTCATTGGGACGTGAACTTATCTCAATTTTTCCATCACACTTATTAAGGCTGGTAATTACACTGTCCAGACCCACGCCGCGGCCCGATAACTCACTAACCGTGTCAAGGGTTGAAAACCCCGATTTGAAAAGTAAATTGTATATCTCTGCCTGAGATAATAAATCGGCCTGATCTCTTGATATCACCTTTTTTTGGATCGCCTTGGCCAACACTTTTTCCGCATCAATACCAGCCCCATCATCATTTATAGTTATCTGGATATCATTGCCCATTTGATGAGCAGATATATGGATGTTTCCCCTCTCATCTTTTCCATTTTTAGTCCTGTCGGCGGGCGATTCAATACCGTGATCAACTGAATTTCTGATCAGGTGCACCATGGGATCGCGAATTATCTCGATTACGTTCTTATCTAACTCTGTTTCAACCCCGGAAATTATGACTTTGATCTTTTTTCCAGTTTCAACCGCCATATCCCTTATCGCCCGGGGATAGGTATCAAAAAGAGTGGATATCTGAACCATTTTCATGGCCCTGACATTCTTATATAATCCTTTCAAATTAAGATCCAGGTAAACAAAGGATTCATCATTCTCAG
>CAZTWC010000280.1:0-4841 GCA_964617105.1 uncultured Myxococcia bacterium | reverse complement strand
GCGTTGCTGGTTGGATATTTTTAAGAAAACTTTAATTTTGTTTTTTAACATATCCGGCTCAAGGGGTTTATGCAGATAATCCAACGCCCCTTCCCGGTAATTTTCCAGGGCAAAGTTAACAGGTTTATCTTGTGAGCAGGTTAAGATTAGCGGTAATATATTGCCTTTTTCCTTATTTTTCATTAAAAGTGCCATTTTCAGGTCATCATCGCTTAGCATTTCATTATCTATTATGGCTAAATCCAGGTTGCGGTTGAAGACCATATCCTGTGCTTGTTTGGTAGAGGACGCAGTCAGGATGTTTGTCCCTAATTTTTTGACTATCTTTTCCACCAATTGTATTTCCTTGACACTTTTTAAGGCAACAAGAATTGTTATATCGTTTTTTTTACTTTTATTCATCTTTAGTCTCTCTTTCAATTTAGCTTCTATTTAATAATTTTATTAATGTAATAATATTGGCTTATTTTTTAGAAGTATTAGGATACTATATAAAATTTAATCTTTACCGGCAAGGAGATTTATAATGTTTCTCGAATGATGGCCAAAATATCAATCTGCCTGCTCAAATTTCCAACTATAAAGCGGATATGTCCTACATCCACCGGGAATTGATTCCAGGTGGGATCAATCCCTACCCAGCGGCCCTGGACAGGGCGACAAACAGGGTGGTATGCTCATTGCAGTCCCCTTTTCTGTTCTTCAACACTTCCAGAGCACTGGGTATGCCGGCCACAGCTTCTTTACTCGTCAGCCAGGTATCTCTGTTGTTCTGATTTCGGCAATTTTGGCGAAATTTGGCTGAGATAATTTGACGCCCACCTGGTATCCTGTTCTATAGTCAACTGGTTTCCGCATTTTGACTGGCGTGAAAATGGGTCTGGATCAACGAAATTAAAAACCCTGGAGTCAATATTCTTTAGTTTGATTACCAGTTTTATCAGGCTTTCTGGCGGAGGGATAGGTTTATCTGGTTTGATAGCAGTTATATGCGCCAGGTCAAGATCTTCTTCCCCGGCTGAAGGCGAAGCAAATATCTTTTCCGGAGATTCACGCATTAACATAAATCCTATGGGAGAATCCTCCTTAATTGTTCTTCCGGTTTTATCTATCCAGCCGTGTAGGGTCATACCCTCCATACCTTCAATTTTTTGACTAAAATGAAGGGCTTTATATAATTTGCCCCCCACTTTGATGGGCTCATTTCCGATTATTTGGTAGATGATTTCCCGGTTTTTCATCAGTAAAGGATCAAAAATAGAGGTACGAAATTTTGTGCCTGCCGCTGGTTTCAGAGAGGCCAGAAAGGCTTTAAATCCCACATCAAAGAAGGGCTTTCTTTTCAGGAGGATTTGGCGACGGCTTACCTCCCCGCCGGTTTTAATAGTCAGCAGTATTTTCAATTCTTTCACCACGCCCAAAATTTGAAAATCGGTTTCATTGGCCTTCAGATAAAAGGAGAAGGATTTGAGATGGAATTTATCACTGAGGATACAAAAGGCGTTTATTCTGATTTTTTGTCTGGTTTTAAAAATGGTCAAATCCAGTTTAGCGGTTTGGGTAATCCTAAAGCCTTTAGATAATTTATCCCGTTTGTTATGTAAGTAGCCAAGTTTTTTACCATGTAAATATATAGACAACCACTCCTCGGTAGCACCCTCGGCCAGGAGGTCATTTTGAAATTTTTGATTGACCCGGGAAGCCGGTTTCTGGATCAGATCCATTTCACCAGAGTTATGCAGATAGAGGAGATATAACATCCCGCCACAAAACATTAACCTGGGCATGTGTGGTTTTGTCTGTTCCGCTCTTTGTTTGCGGTTTGTATTCACCTCCATAAGTCTGGCAATTGGTGCTGCCAACCCTCAGTTTAAAGCGGAGAATGTGGCTAAAATAGCTGCCGGCGTTAGTGGTGTATTGTGTATGATAATCAACCTGGTGGTGGTGGTTATTATCCTTGGGCTATCTCCTACCCTGGTAGCAGTATATCAATTTGAAACTCGCCTTACCATACCATCTTTAGGCTGGGCTGCTATTGTCATCGCTTCTCTGATGTTGATTACCTCAATGGTGTACCTGCTGTGCCGGATGGCGCTTAAAAAAGGAACAGATGCTTTGGAAAAGTTGGCGCAATAATCTCCCTACACCAAACTGCAGAGCCAGGCAGCCAGGAAAGCGGCATAATTTCCCACAGCATAACCGATTAGGGCCATTAAAATACTGACCGGCACCAGCCGCTGGTCGTGAAAAGCCGCCACCAAAGGAGCGCTGGCCGCCCCACCGATGTTGGCGGCGCTGGCAATGGCAGTGGTGTGAATATCAATTTTAAACAGCCGGGCAGCCACCACAATAAAAAGGCCATGTATAAATATCCAGATAAAAGCACCAGCCACAAAGGGGATAGCCTGTACCGCCAGGCCTGTCACCACCGCTTTTGCTCCCATTCGAGCCACAAACAGATAGACCATGGCCATGGCCAACTGGTGGCTGCCTGGAATCCGGCTGGCCGGAGAAAAAGATAGTATCAGCCCCATGGTGGTTACCAGGAGAATTTGGTAGGTAGATTCGGTCAGCACTGGTTTTATTGGGGGAATTTCAGCGGCGATTATAGAGCTGAACCAGGTAACCGCTAAGCCCAGGGCAATCAAATAGAGCAGATGTTGCATCTCCAGCGGCTTTTGTTGCTCCTCCAGGTTTTGCGCCTCTCTTTTCATCCTTTCCAGCCGTTCCTGATTAGCCCCGGTAAAGCGATGAAACCAGGTGGCCATGTTTTTCGATTGCAGCAGCAGGGGGAGCCAGACCAGGTAAACCGCGTTGTCAGCAATAACAGCCAGGCCAAAATCGGTACCGGAAGTGCCCAACCCCTCGGCCACCGCCGCCATGTTGCCCGTGCCGCCGATCCAACTGCCGGCCAGGGCGCCAAACCCTTTCCATGACTCCGGTCCCAACCATCCTTTGACTGCCACAAACCCCAGGGGTGCGCCCAGGACCACTCCCACCGTACCGATTAGCATCACCCATACTCCTTTTCCCATTACCTTGATGGTGGAGCGAAGATCAACTTTCAGCAGCAGCAGAGTGAGAAACATGGGTAAAAGATTATCACCCATCCAGGTATATAGAGGAGTTTTGGTTGGGATCAGGTTGGTATTGGAAAACAGGGCCGGTAATATATAGATAAACAGCAAAGGGGGAATATAGTTAAACAGTTTCCACTGGGTGCGCTTTTGCAAAAAAAACCATAGCGCAGCATTGGCGGCTAAAACAAAAAGGATTCCGGCACTATCGTTGATAAGAGCAGTTTGCATAGGTTTGATACCATAATCAATTTAGAAGATTAAAATATTTTTAAAAAAAACTTGAATAAAAACTATACCATAAATATTCTAAGGGTTCGCCCAAAAATTAATTCGCCCAAATAAGGTTAATTGATTTTACCAAAAGGAGAATGGTAATGTTTTACCTGGGTTTGGATATTGGCAGTTTGAGTTGCGATGCGGTTATCATCGATAGTCAGGGGCAGATAGTTTCCTCTACAGTGGTCCCCACCGGCGCCCGGAATATGGAGGCTATTCAGCGGGCACAAAAGGAGGCTTTGCAACAGGCGGAAATTCAGGAAGATGATATTTGTTCCATGGTTTCAACCGGTTATGGACGGGAAAGAGTGGATGGACGCCAGGCAGCGGTCACTGAGATCACTTGCCATGCCAGGGGAATAGGTGTTTTGTTTCCCCAAACCAGGCTTTTGATTGACATTGGCGGGCAGGACAGCAAAGTTATCAGACTAAACCAGGGCAAGGTGGAAGATTTTGCCATGAATGACAAATGTGCGGCTGGCACCGGCAGGTTTTTAGAGGCCATGGCCCGAGCCTTGCAAGTAGATATAGATCAAATGTCCACCATGGCCAAAGGTGCTAACGGCGGGGTGAATATCAGCAGTATGTGCACTGTATTTGCCGAAAGCGAGGTGGTATCGCTTATTGCAGAAGGGATGGAGGAGCGGGAGATAGTATGGGGGCTCAACCGGGCCATAGCTTCTCGCACCGTATCGCTGGTAAAAAGGGTTTCGCCGGTTATAAAGGGTTTGCCTCTGTCCATGTCGGGCGGGGTGGCTAAAAACCGTGGCGTGGTGGAGGCCATCGGCAATTTGCTGGAAGTTAATATTTTTCTACCTCCAGAGCCGGATATCGTAGGCGCCCTGGGGGCAGCCCTTATTGCCAGGGAGAGATATGGAGGATAACTTTTGTTTAAAAAAATAAAAATAACCATAATTAATTTATTCATCATGCAACTACTCATTTTAATTGCTCATAGCAACTCTTTGGCAGACCAGAAAGTTGAAGGGATAAAGAGCATAGGAGGAGGGCAGGATAACCCAAAAACCAAGATAGCCGTTTTGGAGATTATTCCTCATGGCGTATCTTCCTCTTTGGCCAAGAATCTCTCTCAACTTTTAACTTCCAGATTAGGGCAATACCAGCATTTTCAGGTTATCTCCGGAGAAGAAATCAAGGTCCTTCTTGGTTTTGAAGAGAGCAAACAACTTTTAGGCTGTGCCGATGATATTTCTTGCCTGGCCGAAGTTGGCGGTGCATTGGGGGCTGATATGCTGGCAGCCGGCACTTTAGGTAAAATGGGAGACGCCCTGGTGCTCAATTTGATATTGATGGATATGCAAAAAACCATGGTGCAAAATCGGGTATCGGTTTCCTGGCGTGGCCGGGAGGAAGATTTGATTGAACTGATCTCTCCCTATGTAAAATACCTGGTGGAAGGAGAGCGGGCAACTGAATATCAAGGCTCCCTGGAAATACTTACCAACCGAAAAGGGGCCACGGTTT
>CAZTWC010000279.1:0-4847 GCA_964617105.1 uncultured Myxococcia bacterium | reverse complement strand
ACAAGTTTATCATTGCCAATTTTGTCCAACTGCAACTGAAACTGGAAACCGGTTCCCTTTTCCACCTCTATCTGGCAGCACCTTTTGTTCTCTTGACTATTTTGACCATCTGCTTCCTGAACCTGGTGATTGTTCCCCAGAGGAATTTGTTTCTCACCAGGTTTCAGCATCCCTTTTCCCTCCAGGGTCACCTGGTGGCATAAATTGGCATCCATATTGTTCAGATCAACTTCCAAAGTTTCCGGAATACGCATAGGTAAAAAATCATCCGGGGGTTGATGTTTCAGCAGGTTGATGTTAATTTTTGATGTTCCTTGACCTGACCCACTGGTTAACCTGGCTAACTCTAGATGAATACGAGATTTTTTTGCTGCTGGTGCAATTTTTATATTACGAATTGACTGGTTCATAGTAAAAATATAAAATGATTTTATGAAATATGAAAGTAAATATTTTTCCTGCCAAAAATTTAACTTGCATTACCTGGAATTTTTCCAGGCGAATAAAGCCTCTGGCCCGCCGATTTTATATTTCCACGGCACGGGTTTCAATGCCGGAATGTACCAATCATTTTACCACAAATTATCTTCTCGTCACCAAATATATGGTCTTGATTTCAGAGGGCACGGAAAAAGCGAGCCCTGTATTCAACTAAATAGCCCCATGGACTTTTTAGAGGATCTCCACTGTTTTTTTCAACATCTGCAAATCAAACAGGCTATCTCCTGCGGACATTCCCTGGGGGCGATTATGAGCCTGTTACATGCCTGGCAATATCCAGAAAAATACTATGCCCTGATAATAATCGACCCCCCTACCCTGCCATCTAAATGGCGCTTTTGGGTATCTTTGGCCAGGTTCCTCAAAATATTGCCCTATTTCCCTTTACCTGCCGGCGCCCGGCGCAGACGTTATTATTGGAATAATCAGAAAGAAATTTTTTCCTCATACCGCACTAAAAAACTCTTTGCCCTCTGGGAAAAAACATATCTTCAGGACTATATTGAACACGGCACTATAAAACGGGCGCACGGTGAAGGTTACCGCCTTGCCTGCCATCCTTTACTGGAATCGACCATATTTGGCCTACCATACCCGGACAACCTGAACATAATGGAACAATTAAAGGTGCCAACTCTGCTGATCCGGGGGGAAAATTCCCGGGCCATGCCCAAATCATTACGACCAACAATTAAAAAACTAGTGAAAAAAAATCCTTATATCCATTATACTGAAGTCAATCATAGTACCCACTTCCCCATCCAGGAAAACCAGAAGGAAACTTTGAAAAAAATATCTGACTTTATTGACCAAATTGACCAACAAGAGTTCACTCGTGGAAAAAGATGAAGAAAGGAATATGCAAACATGGATCAGGATAAATTGATTAAAGCCGCGCTTGAAATCAGTAAAAACGCCTATGCCCCCTATTCGAATTTTCAGGTAGGAGCAATTGTGGTTACCCAAAACGGAAAAATGTTCAAAGGTGTAAACCTGGAAAATAGTTCCTACGGCCTGACTATTTGTGCAGAAAGAGCGGCCATATCTGCGGCAGTGACAGAAGGCGAATACGATTTCCATACCCTGATAGTTGTTTCTTCTTCCTCTCCACCAGCACCTCCCTGCGGTGCATGCCGACAAGTTCTTTATGAGTTCAGCCCCTCCCTTAAAGTGATCATGGCCAATGATCAGGGAGAAGTAAGCAAAATTAGTTTAAAAGATTTACTGCCAAGGGCTTTTAATGCCTCTACCCTGAGGAAATAGGAAATAAAATGGTTAATAGTTTGCTCATTGAACAGTATAACCTGGATGGAAAAAACTACAGTTACCTGGTAGGCAACAAAGAAAGCAAAGAAGCGGCGGTAATTGATCCCATCCATCCTACCGCTATAATGATTAGGCTCAAACATCACCAGTTTAAGCTAAAGTATATCATTAACACCAGCTACTTAGTTAAACGCACCCAGGGCAACCGAGAGATATCCATGCGCACCCGGGCAAAAGTGGTGGCTCATCAACTTGACTCGACTAAAATACCAGAAGTCAGACATCCGGCGTTTGGCGGTGAAACCCTCGATTTCGGTCAAATCCCCATTGTTATCTTACACACTCCTGGAGTGACGCTCGGTAGTGTATGCATTAAAATCGGCCCCTACCTGTTTAGCGGTGATACTCTCTATATTGGGGGTTGCGGCAAGAGCCAAAGTCCCGATTTGTTGGATGAGATGTATTTTAGCCTGATAAGCACCATTTATAACCTTCCCGAGGAAACCATAATCTATCCTTCTGCTGAAAAATCTTTGGACTGTTTTAATTTTGCCACTTCAATAGAGCCGCAAAACCGGCACATACAGGCGAAGAAAGTGGAGGTACAAAGATGTATGGAGGATGAAACTGAAAATATCCGTTCTACCCTGCAGGAAGAGAACCTGGTAAATCCTTTTGTGCGACTTAAAGATATAGGTTTTATAGAAAATTTTGCCAAATTATATGGGGTGATGGGTAACGAAAAAACTTTCTTTTACAAACTAATCGACTTGAGAAATAAATTTTTTATGCGAAAAGAAGAAGAAAGGAGGGATAACTAACAGTAGGCAGATTGTTTCAGAACTTGTCGTGTGGTCACGAAAATCAACTCTCTAATAGGCTATTTACCGTTTCTGCCAATTTGGAAATGCCGTGTTTTTTATATACGAAATCATCGGAACCCGATATTCGGGAAATCTTTTCCAGGTCACCCCCCACTGGCTCGGAGAAAAAAACTATTTTCACATCTTTTTGGTGTTGACGAATTGTCTTAGCAATAGCAGAGCCAGAAAAACTGCCCGGCATTATTATATCCAAGATAATCAAATCCGGCTTATAGTTTTGCATCAAGTAAGAGATACCCATGGCATTATTGGTCACCTCTACCAGGTAACCCTGCTCAAGAAAGTGCGATTTTACTGCACTGAGGATATTCTGATCATCATCTACTATTAATAATTTTTTCTTTTGCATGTTTATGATTATAACAGAGTGTAAAGTGCTTGACAATATGCCAAGGTGTTAAATATATTATGACCATGAAAATAAAAAAAATTTTGCTCATTTTTAAAAAAAGCCTCTATCGCCTTAAGGTTATGGAAGGTAAAAACAAAAAAATATCCAGACTCCTGGAACAAAACCATGTCATCGTAAAAAGGGTGATTAGTTCCCACCAATGCCATAAAAATTCTCTGGAAATAGTTAAAAGAGTACTAAAATCCTTTGGTTTCGATGTAGATGAACGTTACCGGTTTACCGGAATAAATATCAATGATTACCACCTGGTGGTTTTAGTCGGAGGAGATGGCACCTTACTTAAGGTTGCACCTCACTTAAAAAAAGATACTCCAGTGCTGTTGGTAAACTCTTCTCCTGCCGACAGTGCAGGTTTTTTTTCTGTATGCCAGGCCAATCAGTTAGAAAGTATACTAGAGCACATTATGGATGGTAAAAATAAACCTGTCAAACTACCCCGCCTGCAATACTCTATTGGCGGACAAAAACAACCCAATCCCGTGCTAAATGACCTTTTATTCACCAATATATCCCCGGCGGCATCAACTCGGTATTTCATCAGCATAGATGATACTATCGAAGAACAAAAAAGTTCTGGAATATGGATTTCCACTGCTGCCGGCTCCACAGGAGGTATCCGTTCAGCCGGCGGAAAACTTATGCCATTATTATCCAAAAGAATACAATACCTGGTCAGGGAACCATATCAACATGGTAAACCCTGCTATCAACTATGCGGTGGCATAATTAATTATCAACAAAAACTGAAATTGATATCCAAAACCATGAAGGCCGAACTTTATGCCGATGGTATTCATGCGCGCCACCAGGTTGAATTTGGCGAAACTATAGAGATAAGTCCCCATGCTGAATCTCTAAAACTATTTTGCCATCCCAGAGAGGTCAAATAGACCAAAAAAGTTTAAGTTATGACAAAAAAAATTGTAAAAACCATTGCCCTAAACAAAAAAGCCCGCCGGAATTATACCATTAGCGATAAATATGAAGCCGGCATCTCCCTTGTGGGTTCTGAGGTGAAATCGATACGGGCATCGGCAGTTTCCTTTAAAGACGCTTATGTAGAAATAACTGATGGCCAAATGTTCCTTAAAAACTTACATATTGCTGCCTATTCTCACGCCAACCTTCAAAACCATCCGCCCGAAAGAAAGAGAAAATTACTCATGCACAAACGGGAAATTTTGCGGATGGCTGGAAAGATAAACGAGAGAGGCTTCTCGCTGATTCCACTCCGCCTCTATTTTAAAGGAAGCCTGGTAAAATTAGAGTTGGGTTTGGCAAAAGGTAAAAAGTTAGTGGACAAACGGCAGGAGATAAAACAGCGGGATGAAAAGAGAATTATGGAGCGGGAATTTAAAAATCGCTCCTATTAAGGCGCAGTTTAAGGTGCGGCATTTTTTTGACCAAAATTCTTTAAATCTTTTTTAATCATGGCTGGCTTTGTGGTTATCGATTTGTTGACGACATTGGTATCACCGGTGAGGGCATTTACCGCTACGCCCCAAATCCGCCTCAAGTTATTACCGTATAAGGTCATAATCCCGATAGACGCGATAAAAATAAGAGCGACAATAATAATATATTCGGTAATACCCTGTCCATCTTCTCTTCTGATAATTTTTCTTATTTTTTCCAACATGGCTCTCTCCTTTTGAAAAGAGTTAAACTATTCTCAACTTCTAATAATATTATACCCTTTTAAGACAAAATTTTCATCGGTAAAAAGGATGATTATAGTTTTTTTTGGAAGGATATGATTCAAATAATAACGCAAAAATTGAAAC
>CAZTWC010000278.1:0-4850 GCA_964617105.1 uncultured Myxococcia bacterium | reverse complement strand
ATTGAACCATATAAACATTGTCCAGGTTTACGATACCATTGAAACCACCAAGGGGTATTGCATTGTAATGGAATATATGGATGGCGGCGACCTGGGAAAAATGATCGATACCAGGGGCGCACTGGGTATTGAGCGCACCATAGATATTTCTCTGCAGATTATTCGAGCCCTGTCTGTGGCGCATGAAAACAATATCTACCACCGTGATATTAAACCGCAGAACATTCTGATAAACCATTTTGGTCATGTTAAATTGTCCGATTTTGGGGTAGCCCACTTTGCCCAACCTGAAAAGGAAGATCTTACCCGCACTGCTATTGTAATGGGGACTCCATCATATATGTCTCCTGAACAGAAGAAAGGGGCAAAATTTGCCGATGCCCGCTCCGATATCTATTCCATTGGCGCCACCATGTACCACATGCTCACCAGTGATGAACCGGTACAAATCGAATCCAACAAAATTCCTAATAAACTGAAAACTATTTTGACCAAAACCTTGGATGACGATCCCCAAAAGCGTTATCAAAAAATCGGTGATTTATACAAAGAGTTGCTTGCTTTAAGAAGAACTTTAAATCTTGACGACACCGATCCCCGCATATCTCAAAAAGAGTTGAAGGCCAGCAATGCCGGTAATATAGAGAACCAGGGCCGAAAAAAAATGGCTATGGTATTAACTCTGATATTTATTATTTCCCTAATCACGATTGGAGTGAGCCTTTTTCTCTATAACCAGGCTGAATATAATCAACAAGCCAACTTGATAGAATCTCAACAGGGAAACTTAACCGAAGAGGAGTTTCAAAAAAAACTCTCCTGGCAAAAAGAGGCTGCCGAAAAATACCGACAAGCCCAACAAAACAATTCTACCGACTTACTCCTTTCTGCCCAGTATAAATATAATCAAATTTATTTAATGGATAAAACTGACCGGGAAATCCTGCAAATAATTGAAAAGATCAATAGCAAAACCTATATTATGAAGATAAAAAAATATTACCTGTTCCTGGCTATTAACAACTACCTGTCAGGAGACAGGGAAAAAGCCAAGAAATTTTACCTGAAAATAAAGGAAATAGATGCACCTGATCCCACTATAAAATTTATTTTAAAGAAACTGGAACTTCCAACACCATAGGGCTCACGCAAAAAGAAATTTAGGAGAATATGAATGAAAAACCATATAAAAATTTACTGCAATTTAATCCTTTTTTTATTTTTTATTATGGCCTTGCCCGGGTGTTCCTGGTGGAAAAGCAGCCAGGGGAAAAATGGGGAAGGCAATATCAGGGGAATTGTAGTTGATAATTCCGGTAACCCTGTAAGGGGAATAAAAATCAGTTCCCAGCCACCCACTTCTAAGACGATTTCTGATGGCAACGGCAAATTTGTCATTGAGTTTGCCAGAGATGAGATGGGCAATAAAATACCTATCGCTCAAGGTAGTTACCTGCTCAGATTCCAGGCGGTTGGATTTGAACCCAAAAGCCGGGTGATTCAGTTCAAAGGAATTGATTTCAATCTTGGACAAGTGGTAATTCAAAGAAAAAGTCTGGAAATAAGTGATGATGTGGATATAACCAATCTGGAAAAGGAAAAGGGGGAGATGGAAGGTGGCGTAGGACGTATCAGGGAAGGACAATAACGCTATGAAATTTGAAAAAATTATTATTTCAAAATCAGTATGCACAAAAACTGCCAGCTGTATACTTATTCTTATTCTATTTCTCTTTTTTCTTTTGCTTTCAGGATGTAACTTTGCTCCTGGCACTAACGATTTTCCGGTGATAGTTACAGTAGAAGATAAATATGAGGGCAAAATAAAAGGCGCCCTGGTAAAAATCGATGGTGAGATGACGGGAACTACCAACCAAGAAGGCTATTTTGCTACCCGGGTTACCAGGATGCCAGGATCTAGGGTCTGTATAGAGGCTGAACTTCCCCCTGGGTACAGCAGTTTATCTCCCCAGAAAATTTGTGAGACCTTAAAAGAGAAACCTGGCGATTATGATAATGAAAAATTGGGTCTACCAATAGTGTTGCGATTACAAACCCAGAAAAAAAGCACCTCCTACCTATTGATGATAAAATCAAACCTGGCCGATGTCCCGGTTATACTTAACGATTCGCTATTGGGCAACTTAAACAACAGGGGAGTTGGACAATTCCTTTTCCTTGCCGATCCCGGAGAAAAAATCATTGTCACTATAGACAGCCGTGAAAAAAATGTTGCTCGGCCGATTATGGCCAAGACTTTTGAAATTTCCAACTACCGGGAGGTATATCACTGGCAACCCCTTTTTAAAGGCGGTGATATTATAAAGGAAGAGGATGAAGAGCAGATTATCCTCCCCAAAAAAACCACGCCAGTGACTGGCCAGAAAAGAAAATCTGATTCCGTTCAGGAGGAGGCATCTTCACCAGAACCGGTCGACTTTTCAAAAATGAAACTAATAGTGATCGATTTAGACGAAGATGTACAGAAAACCGATAAACCCAAAGAAGAAAAATCCCTTGCCTCGCTTCCGGCAAAAATGCTGCGGGATGTTCGTGTCTATGTTTCACCGGTGGCGGGACGGGTGATGCTAGACGGAAAGTTCAAAGGAATCAGCGAAGAGAAAAGGGGCGTTTTAATCAAATCAGTCCTGACTGGTGATCACACCCTTTATATTGAACCGGCTTTACCAAAAGATAAGAAAAAATATCAGGCTAAAAAGATGACCCTGGATGTAAAAACCGGGAACAAAAGGATGATGGTCTTTCGCTATACTTTACCAACAAGACCAACAAGGCCGACCAAAGTGGATAAACTTACTGTGCCAACAGATGAGGACACTTTATCTATTGATGTAATCAGGGATAAAATCGATAACCAACAAAATTTATCTAGCCAGGATATCAATTTTATCAGGAAAAATTATCCCTTAGGTCACAAAAATCGTTTGCCAGCCTATAGTTTACTGGCCCGACATTACCTTAGAAATAAAAACTATCACCGAGTAGTGAAACTCTATGAAGATTTGCTGAAAGAGCAGGCTTATAATTACCAACCAGACGTTCTCCTTAACCTGGCGGTTAATTATGCCAAAATAGGAAAATACAATAAAGCTATTGCCACTTTTGTCCAAGTTGAGCGCTATAAACGCAAATTTCCCCGAAAAAGACAATATAAAAATATCAAGGATATGTACTCGGTGTGGGCAGGGTGTTATGAACACAATTATTATCAGGAAAAAAACCCCCGCGATCTGGATCAGGCGATTAGAACCTGGAAAAAATATATTACCCATATATCCAGAGATGAACCGGGAGAGACCAAACGTGCCCAAAACAAGATTGGTGAAATTGAAAAACTGTTAAAGCAGGGGGGACTTTAGGAATGTCAAAGAGGATATTACTACTCCTATTATTACTTTTTATTCTCCCTGGTTGCCATCAATGCTCAAAAGATAGCCTGGAAACATCAAAAAAAAACCCTGGGAAAGTTATTTCTAAAGGTAACCTATTTTTAAACACCGAAATTGAGAAACAGGGCTGGATCCCCTCATTGCTGGAAAATCCCCGCCCCTTTAAGCAATTGATAAAATCAAACCGGGGCTGGATAGAGTTCTATCACGGCAATTTAAAAGCAGCTGCCCATCAATTTTACCAGCAGAAAGATCTGCTTTCAAGTCGGTTGGGATTGGCCCGGGTCTATCTGGAGATGGCTGAGGTGGCTCAGTTTTCCCTTGATTTTACTTTGGAAATACAAGAAAAATATTATTCAATGCGAAGTTCTCTGGCTCAAAACCAGAGTCCATCCAGCCATAGTTCATCTTCCGCTCTTCGCTATTTGAGCCTGGTTAAAACTCTTCAAGGTGATTTTAAAGAGGCTCATGCCATATTAAATAAAATGTCTAACCAGCCCAAAGCCAGTGATTATTATATTTGGCAACCTTTAAAAGCCTTGCTCTTAACCAAATTGAACCAGGTGAAAAAAGCGGGCGCCCTGTGGAAAAATATTTTTAAGGGAAAAGATGAAGCAACTAAACAATACGCCCTCTTTTTAATTAAAATTTATCGGCTTAATATTGATTCTGCCAAAAAATATCTTCCTCCGGCCAAACCGGGTGAAGTGAAAACTGAAACCTGCGGCCAGGAGATCTGCCGGCAAAACCAGGCTCGATTAGATTTCTTCCTCTCCCTGTACCATCCTCCTGAAGCAGTCACTAAAACTGGTGACTTCAGCGCAACCCTTATGGCGAAAATATACTCCTTTGATTTCAAAACTCCCATCCGAAAAGAAGTTGCGGATGATTTCCAGATCACCTATTACGATCCCTTTACCCTGGCAGCGGTTGAAAAAGCCTTGCTCATGAGCGCCCAGGCTACGCTGGCCAATGACGACCAACA
This sequence comes from uncultured Myxococcia bacterium, assembly GCA_964617105.1. Lineage (GTDB taxonomy): Bacteria > CAZTWC01 > CAZTWC01 > CAZTWC01 > CAZTWC01 > CAZTWC01. The sequence goes on along the minus strand of CAZTWC010000278.1, from coordinate 455 downwards.
TTTTGCCCTTTTGATGCGGGGCATAATCGCCTACCGGCTTGGAGATCTTAAAGCGGCTCGAAAACTTCTGGAACAATTTCTAGGACAGGATAAAAATCAACTGTCTCCCTGGAAAAACCAGGAATCTATTGCCTTCTACCTGTGGAACCATATCCATTCGCCAGCAGACGCTATTAATTGGGCGCGCTTATGGCTGGCCAAGACCTTAATGGCTGAAAACAAAATCATTGAAGGCCGGGAAGTGATCGCCGCTATTTTAAAATGTGGAGATAACCCCCTTAATATATTTGCAGTTTCCGAAAGTCAATTATGGAGTTTAAATTGGTCTGAAGGAGATAAAAGAGTTGAAAATGCCTTCAATTACCTGGAGGAGAGGGAGACATGGCTAGAAGAGATGGCCCTTAAAGGCAGTAACCTGGGTGGTAAAGCGCTGGTGAGGCAACTACGGTTGAAGG
>CAZTWC010000277.1:0-4894 GCA_964617105.1 uncultured Myxococcia bacterium | reverse complement strand
AACTGTTAGCTGCCGCAGCCATTACCGCCATGGGGATTATCAGTAATACACTCTTGAAGTAGTGGTGATAGGAGAGGTTTAAAAATTAGGAAATAGAGGGAATGAGAAAGAAAGACTGGGAAAGAGTGGGAAAGGAGGATGAGTAATGGAAACTGAAAATAAAAGCATGTTCCAGTTCGATCCAGAAAAGATCAAGGTCAAATACTCGAAATTGGCATCTCTTTGGGGCATGACCGTAACAGTGTTCGGAACGATTTATATGACCAAATATGCCTGGGACAACTATGTTGCCGGAGATAAAAAACCTAACGGATTGCTCTTCCATGAAGCGATACACATCTCTCAACAGGAAAAATATGGAACCTGGTTGTTTCTAGTTCTCTACTTACTGATATTACCGGTTATTTTCTGCCCATTCAGGCTAAAATTCGAACTCGAGGCCTATCGTATATCCATGGCCTGGCGGATAAAGGAGGTTGGCTATTTGTCATACAGATATCAAGAGTGGCTGACCAACCTTTTATCCTCGTGGAAATATGGTTTTATGATGAGCAAAACAATGGCCAATCACTGGTTCAAGGAGACTCAAAAAGAGTTATATCAACTAAGAGATGAGGGGAGGTTAGTGTGATGACAATCCAGAGTTTTGGTGAAATACCATTTATTGAGGCAACTCATTATGGTAAGGGGCGGAAAAAACCAATTTCAATGATTATCCTCCACTACACGGCTGGGGGCTCCATGGCTGGGACTGTCAACTATCTGGCCAGTCCCAAGAGTCCTAAAGTTTCATCTCACTTTATTGTGGACCGAAAAACAAACGACAAATTCCCCTCTGGCATTGTCCAAATGGTCTCATGTGCTGATCGGGCCTGGCATGCTGGTAAAAGTGAGTGGCAGGGGCAGAAGTGGCTGAACACTGTCGCAGTGGGAATCGAGATTTGCAACTGGGGACCACTGACCAAAAAAGGCAACCGTTTTCTTAATTGGGCAGGCAGTAAGTATCACAAGAAATATCCAGAACCAGTGTATATCAACGATAAATACTGGGAGCCTTATTCTGATTTTCAATACGAGACTGTGGCGGCACTCTGTTCCATGCTGATTGACAAATTTCCTGATATCAATATTGACCGCATTTTTGGCCACTCCAATGTTGCTCCGGGGCGCAAGATAGACCCGGGGCCTGCCTGGGAATGGGAGCGATTTAGAAATTTGTTGATCAACTACCGGGAGGGGGTGCTTCAATGCAGTGGCTAGAGAAAATAACCAGTCCATTTTGGCGAGTAGTTGGTTGGCTGATATGGCTTTTAACCGGAACTATCGGTTGTGCAACAGGTATTCTGAAGTTCTTGACCCACTTGAAGCAGTCAAGGGAGTCTATGTCGACAGCAAAATCGATTGTAGATACTACTAAAGGGTTATCAGAATCAATATCTGCTGGAGATTCGCCATCATCGTCGTCCCGCCAGGATAATTTTGACAAACAGGTCGATGAAATCAGAGATGAATCCAGAGAAATTATTGAACAGATAGAGCAGGAAGCAGAGGAGTATAGGCAAAGAATAAACAAGAAAGCATCCTTGCCAGACAAACGGCAACGACTTGACGAGTTGGCTGACATGGTTAACGACACCGATGGAACCAGTAACAGGTCCAGTGATGAATGATCCGAGAGATTCTGTTAAGGGACTTGGCTTTTACAGCGGAATAGATGACCAGATGTTTGACCACCTGGAGTTTTATCTTCACCTGGCCAGGCTGGTGACAGACAGAGGCTAGACCGGTGACAGGTGAACTCTATAGGTGGAAAATTTATAAATAGAAAAAGGGAACCAATGATTTAATAGGGGAGTTAACTGATGAGACTCTTGATTTCAGTTGTATTGTTTATTTCAATCTTGTTTTCATCTTTGCTAGTCCTCGCCAATGACTGTCCAAAGGCCACACCTATTTTTCAAGGGGATACTGCTACCTGTGATGGAGTTATCCTGTCAGAGGTAAAAGTCAAGGAATACCTCAATTTGAAGATGGAGGGCAAGACCATACAGGAGAAACTCGATTTAGAAAAACTGATACGGGAGCGGGAAATGAAAGTTTGTAAAACGAAACTGAGAGCTGCCGAGAGCCGTATCAGCCATAAGGAAAATCCACCCTGGTGGCAAACAGCGAAGTTCAGTCGCTGGCTGGGTTTTGTTGGTGGGGTAGTGGTTAGTGCGGTGGCGGTTTTGACTTTTCAATAGCAACTAAAGTCAAATAATTTTAAATTTGAAAAGTTGAAACTAGGCTTTTCAAGGCTACCTTTCTTGTCGGAAGTAAAAAGTGTAACAATTTTAAGATATTTCCTTCCGTCATATACTGGAACCGTATTTGTTTTATTTAACTTGAACAATAAATTACATATGGAAAAAGTCGATGAAGTTGAAATACGTTCAAAAAATTATGTAACAGTTTTTTCTTTATTCCATCCTTATTGGATAGGGGACGAGTATTTGATTGTCCTCTTGGTTTTAAAAAAGACCAGTAAACAACAATAGGGAGATAAAATGGCTTTAATAACTTGTTGGGACTGTCGAAAACAAATAAGTGATCTTGCCCCTTTTTGCATGAACTGCGGCCGGCCTATGGCATCACAAAAAGAACTCGCTGGAAAAAGATATTTACCGGTTGCTTCTGTCCGTAAAAGTTACTATGACCAGAAGGATGACAGTAACCGATTTCGGGAAAAACAATATTGTTCCCAGGCAATTATTAATAGAGAAGCCGTCTTAAGAGAATGTTTTTGGGCGGGTTTGCTGGCCGGGGCAGTTTCCCTTCTTATTAATGGGATATTTGGAGGAGATTGAAAAATGATAATAACACCGGAACATATTCTGATAGGGCTGAGTTCCATTGGGAGGCAAAATTTGGCCAATTTGTTAGCCTTTTACCAGGAGTCAAACCCACTGAAAATATTGTCTGACAGTGCGCAGGATTGGCGGAAGCAAAATAGAATGGAATCTAGTAAGAACAAGGATTCCATTAACCAGGAAAAAGTGAGAAAACACTTTGAACAGCGGTTGGCCAAAACTGGTCAAAAAATATATTACAGCAGTGAAACCACAGAAGAAATGCGGTTACGGCTTTGGATGAATCTAAGGGAAGGGTTGGGCTTGCCGCCGGCAATTACCTTTGCCCAGCGTGGAATAAACCATATCACTGCGGATATTGGTTCACGGGCCTGTAAAATATTTTCCAAAATGATGGATGATGAAAAAATGCAAAAGACCAGTCTCTTATCTGGAGAGTATTGGCGAAAACATGCCAATCGGCGTCTTAACCCTTTTGCCGACGACAAAATACCCGAGATTAACTTTCACACTATGGTGACTGAAATGGCTTATAGAGTTTTGGACAGGGTATCTAGAAATGGTGATTTATCTCCAGAGCAGCGGGAAAATATACTAGATAATATTAGAAAAAAGATAAATCAACTAGACCCAAAAAGTCGGCAGGCCATATTAGATGGTTTTGGAATCAAGAAACTAAATCAAAATAATATGTGGCTCTTGCTAACGGGAGGTGGAGTTCTGACCGGACTGGGAGTTAGTGTTGAATTGGCAGGGTTTTCAGCCTATATACTTGCCGCCCAGGCGTCAGCCATCATCCCCCTGGTGAGTGGTAAAACTTTGGTATGTATATTGGCTGTTATAGCCGATCCCTTGTTTATTTTTGCGGCCATTTTTGGCAGCGGTGCACTTGTTTCCCAGGGATTCAAGAAACAGATGATGGAACTTTTTTCCATAACCGTTACAACTATACTGGCCCTCCATGCCATAGCCGCAAAGAAAACCTGTGCTGAACCGATGCTCTACATTTTTAGAGAACTACCATCTTTTTTAAAAAAAGAAAATGCCTGGACGTCAAGTCATATTAATAGTGTTGAGATGAGCCAAAGTAGTTGGCGAAACATATGGCAATATTTCCGTCCCGGGTTCATCTCAACTGTGAATTATATCCAGCAGGGGTTTAGTCCGCAAAAGTACCCAAAAACCCAAGAGTATTTGCAGCTTTATAGTGCCCTTAGAGGAGTTTAAATATATGGAAATAAAACTATACACCGATGGTAGCGGCTGGAACTGCCATCCTAAAAGACCAGGGGGGTGGGCTGCCTTAATTCTACAAGAGTTCAGTCGAAAAGGGTTGATGCTTTCGGGTAACAATTGGGATACCTCAAATAATCCTATGGAGATGCGAGCCATTATTGAAGGATTAACCGAGTCACTTCAAATAACTCGAGATTCGCTAGTAGATTGTATTACCGTTTGGTCTGATAGTGAGTATTGTGTAAAGGGTATTAACGAGTGGTTTTCCAGGTGGAGGCAGAATGAGTGGAAAACCTCTGCCGGTAAGCCAGTAAAAGACAAAGAAGAGTGGATTCGTCTTAAACAGATTGTAGATAGCAGCACTGTGCCAATATCTTTTAAACATATTAGAGCCCATAGTGGAGTAAAGTGGAATGAGTTGGTTGATAAGGAAGCGCGTCGCTGTATGCAATGTTTATCCAAGTTAAATATGCCCTGTTTCACACTGAAACACAGAAAGAGTATAATTGCTGAAGGCTCGCCATTATTTACCAAGAGGTTAATATGAACTGGGATCAGTTAAAGAAAACAATAAAGCAGCGAGGCATAAAAAAGTCTTTTAACACGCCAGTTCAACCGGAAAAGCGAGATCCGCTGGAACTGGCACTTTTTGGTAAAGATAAAAATGCTGCCAGGGATACTGTAGCACTTGGTGTACTCACTTTTGGCGATTTGTTGTACGATGCCGCCTGTATTGATCCATATGTGATCCAGGCAACTGATTTCAGCCGTAGTGAAGAGATTGATAACATCTTTAAGTTTTCGGGATT
>CAZTWC010000276.1:0-4905 GCA_964617105.1 uncultured Myxococcia bacterium | reverse complement strand
ATTTTAACGATTATGTCAAATCTTCCTCCCAGTTTGGTCAGCAACACGGTTCAGGATTCAACAATATCAATTTCGATTTCAGTGACTTAAGCGATCTATTCGGCGGTTCATCCCGGAAGAGCGCCAGAAGAAATAAAGGGGGTGGCGGTTTCTCCTCCATGTTTGATGATATTTTTAATATCAACGGGGCTTCTCGGACCCACTCGCGGCCTAAAGCTCAAAGCCAAAAGGGAAAAGATTACCACTATACGATGGAAGTGGACTTTAAAGAGGCGGTCAATGGGACCAGTAAAAAATTTTCCTACCTGAAAGAGACAACCTGCGCCACTTGTGGAGGACAGGGACTCAACCAGAAAAGCCAAATATGTGGCGAATGTTCTGGGAAAGGAGTTTTTAATAAAACCGAGAAATTAACGGTTAAAATTCCGGCCGGCATAGATGAAGGCACCAAAGTGAGATTAGCGGGAAAAGGGGGGCGAGGTCTTTACAATGGACCAACTGGAGATTTAATCCTAACCATGAAGATTACCACACATCCCTATTTTTCTCGCCAGGGAAAAGATATATTTATTGATTTACCCATATCAGTGAGTGAGGCTATTTTGGGCGGTAAGGCCGTGGTCCCTACAATGAGCGGCAAAGCCACGATAAAAATTCCGGCCGGCAGCCAGAGTGGCAACAAGTTGCGTTTGCGTGGTAAGGGGGTTAAAGATAAGAGTGAAACTGGAGATCAATACTGTTTGATAAAAATAATAGTGCCGCCATCGGTTGATCAGGAGTCAAAGCAATTGTTGGAGCAGTTTGACTCGTTAAATCCTTACCGCCCCCGGGGAGAAGACTACGAAAATTCGTGAAATGGGTATTTAGCGGGTCTTGGTTTATTTTTTCTTGGTGTTTTGCTTTCGCTTTTTTTACTTTCGCTTTTTTTACTTTCGCTTTTTGTGCTGTCACTTTTTTGGGTTTGGTTATCTTTTTTATCGGTTTTACTGGCTGTGGAGGTGTTTTTGTCTCCCGGTGGGCAAGTGTTTTTCTTAGCATAATCGGTTACATACCAGCCGCTTCCCTTTAGTTTAAAAGAGGTTTGAGAAATTAGTTTATGGACATGGTGGGATCCGCACTGAGAGCATTGAGCGATGGGCTTGTCACTTATTTTTTGCATAACCTCAAACTCATAGCCGCATCCATCACACAAATATTCGTAGATAGGCATCTTTTATCCTCCCGGTAAAATTTAACCTGTTTATAGATGTTCCCGTATGGAGATCCACTTTTTCGCGAATAATATAATAATTAAGGATTGTAAGTCAAGGGTTGACAAAGATTAATTGATGTTATGATCCGATTTTGATATAGTTTGCTATGCTTATTTTACGATATATCTTCATCCCTATAGTATTTCTGGTTGCCTCGCTATCTCTTCTGCCTACAGTTACCGCTAAAAATTGGCGGCAGGTACCGTTGGAGTCAATTTCATCTTTTCAAGAAAAGATGAAGGATCCCAGGTTTCTTTTTCTGCTTAAAAAAGGTGATCTCTTCCAGGTTCAAAAGGGAGAGGATAACATTTTTAAACAGGCGATTTCTTTCTCTTTGCTCCCGGCTTCTTGTAAAAAAGTTTATAATATTATAGCAGATGTGGCTTCTCACCCCCGTTTTCTTGACAATCTGGAATACCAAAAAGTAATGAAGGAGGGAAAAGGATACAAACTTTTCAAATGGAACGTTAGCCTGATTTTAGGGAGTATGGAGGGGGTAAAAATTATGAAACTAAACTCCAGTAAGAAGGGAAAAAAAATAGAAGTCCGATATCGATCTGGCGATGTTAAGGTGGGTACCGAGATCTTTCAGTTTATTCCCACTCCCAAAAATAACTGTATCATGGTTCAGCAACGCTATATGGATCTTGCTAGCGGCTCCATCCTGATGAAGTTGTTTGTAGGTTTTGATCCCACCATTGAACCGGGGTTAAATATACTGACAAATTTTTATGTGAATGCGGGCCTTAAAACTCTAATAAAGGGCTTGAAAGCGCTAAACCCCACCTTTAAAACTAATTTGACTCCAGTTACCACCGATATTTTAGAGGTTCCAGATTGGCTTTTAGAGATGGGTCCGGTTAGTTTATTGGAATACAATGATGACATGAGTTTTAAACAAGTTACCACGGCCATAAACAAAGAGATCTCTGTGAAGAAGTGGCACCAAATTGTCACCAATCCCCTGTGGTTTAAAAAAAAGGTGAAATTGTTAGGAAAAATTAAAATGAAAGCCATTAATATATGGGATATGGAGTGGAATTTGCCCTTGATAGATACTGATGTGGTAGCCAGGATTAAAGTGATGGATAAACCAATGGGGCTGTTGATGACTGCTATCGATGGGGATATAAAAGATGGAAACTGGCTTTGGCTACACCAAAAGGGAAGTAAGGGGACATATATAAATTTTCGGGTGGCAGCCAACTATGCTCAAATGAATTGGTTGACCAAAATAGCGGTGGAGAAAAATAAGTTCAGTTTACACGCCTTTAATCTTTTGAGTTCTCATGTTATTGTTAATTCTATGGATAAATAAGAGAAACGACAGAGCAAGTAGTTTCGAAAATAGTGGCGAAAAATATTACCAGCAATCTAATTGTAAGTTTTTTGGGAGATATCAATGAGATTGGATGAATCTGCCGCCTGGCAGAAACTGAAAGAGCATTACCAGAAAAATAAAAATATACAACTGCAAGAACTGTTTGACCGGGATGGGAACCGGTTCCAGAAATTTTCCCTGGAGGCTGCCGGCCTGTTGGTGGATTTTTCTAAAAACCTGGTCGATGAAGAAACCATAGCCCTGTTACTGGACTTGGCTTGTCAGCAGGATTTGGGCACCTGGACCGATGATATGCTGGCCGGTAAACCGATAAATCGTACGGAGAACAGAGCAGTTTTACATACCGCCTTGCGAAATAGGTCCAATACTCCGGTTATGGTGGAGGGACAAGATGTAATGCCTGTGGTGAAAAAGGTGCTGGGTCACATGAGATTTTTTACCGAATCGGTACAAAATGGAAACTGGCGCGGTTACACAGGCAGAGAGATAACCGATGTTGTCAATATCGGTATCGGCGGCTCTGATTTAGGACCTAAAATGGTGACCGAAGCGCTCAAATTTTTTCGTAACAAAAGAATTAGCAGTCATTTTGTCTCCAATGTTGACGGCACTCATATAACTGAAACTTTGCGCCGGTTAAATCCGGAAACCACTCTGTTTATTATCGCCTCAAAAACTTTTACCACCCAGGAAACCATGACCAATGCCAATACTGCCAGGCAATGGTTTCTTGGCCAGGGCGGGAAGAAACAGGATATTGCCAAACACTTTGTGGCGGTATCTACTAACATCCAGGAGGTGACCCGCTTTGGTATTGCTTCGGAAAATATGTTTGAATTTTGGGACTGGGTCGGAGGACGCTATTCGCTTTGGTCCGCTATAGGCCTTTCTATTGCCACCTCTATAGGTTTTCAACGATTTGAGGAGTTGCTGGCCGGGGCGCATGAAATGGATACTCATTTCACCACCGCCAAATTGGAAGAAAATATTCCGGTCATCCTGGCTCTTCTGGGAATTTGGTATAATAACTTTCATAAAGCCCAGACCTATGCGGTTATCCCATACGACCAATATTTGGTTCATCTACCAGCCTATCTGCAGCAACTGGATATGGAATCCAACGGTAAATATATCGATCACAGCAACCAACCGGTAACCTATTCCACCGGTCCTATTATTTGGGGAGATGCCGGTACCAACGGTCAGCATGCCTTTTTTCAACTGCTGCACCAGGGGAATAAATTAGTACCAGTAGATTTTTTGGCGCCTGCCAATAGTTCGAATAAAATTGGCGACCACCATCTCAAACTTTTAGCAAATTTTTTAGCCCAGCCCCAGGCATTGATGATGGGAAAAGATGAGGAGCAGGTAAAGGCAGAGTTGCTTGATGCAGGTTTGCCGGAAGAAAAGATTGCATGGTTGGCTCCCCACAAGATATTTTTAGGAAACCGGCCCAGCACTTCGATTATGTTCAAATCGCTTAACCCCAGGACTCTGGGGGCTATTATCTCTATGTATGAGCATAAAATTTTTGTCCAGGGGATAATATGGCAGATATACTCCTTTGACCAGTGGGGGGTGGAGTTGGGCAAGCAATTGGCTAAAAAGATTTTGCCTCAACTGAAAGAAGACAAAGAGGTAAATGACCATGACAGTTCCACTAATGGATTAATAAACTACATAGTTTCTGCCAGAAAATTCGCTTCGTAGCGAAAATTTGGACAGAAACTACTAAATTAGGAGCAGGGGATGAACACCCGATTTTTCGGCAAATATTTACTGGGAAAAGACCTGATCAGTAAAAAAGAATTGGCTCGTGCCACCAATATTGTTTTCGATAAAAATATCCGTCTGGGTGAATATGCGCTAAAAGAGGGGTTATTAACTGAAGAACAGTTAGCAAAGATTATCGAAATCCAAAGAAAAGAGGAGGCTTTATTTGGTGAAGTTGCCGAAAAATTGGGATTTTTGACCATAGAACAGGTGGATTACCTACTGAAAACTCAAAATAGAGAGCACATGTTAATCGGCGAAGCCCTGATGGTAATAGGCGCCCTGGAAAAACAGACTCTGGAAAGGGAGTTGGAGCAGTTTAAAAAAGGGGAGGAATCCTATAGCAATATTAAATTCAAGGCGTTACCTGATATTGTATCTTTCCCTGAACTGGTAGAGTTGGTGTTGAGCACCACTTTTAAATATTTTGAACGGCTATTATTTTTACCATTAAAATTTGACTCCTGGGAGATATTTCCCACAGGATTTCAAGTACCATCCTCTCACCATGGTGCTGTTTATGAATTTTCCAATAGT
>CAZTWC010000275.1:0-4917 GCA_964617105.1 uncultured Myxococcia bacterium | reverse complement strand
CCGTTTTATTTATGCTGCCCAAAATTTCTCAGCCAAATATATTGTGCGTATATGCGGTGACTGTCCTCTAATTCATCCGCCCACTATTTCCCGAATGATTACTCATCTTCTCTCTAATAACAAGATAGAATATGTGGGAGTAGAAAATCCAATCCTGGAAGGTGGGATCGAAGCTTTTCCCTTTGCCACCCTTCTAAAATTAGACCATTTGACCACCAAACCCCATCAGCGTGAGCATGTGGTACCCTATATTTTTGAGAATCAAGAGCAGTTTGTTATCTCATCCATAAAAGCGGAGCCCAAATTTTCTCATCTAAAATTCAGATATATGGTTGATACTTGGGCAGACTTGAAATTTATGCGCACTATTTACAATAAGATGTATCAAAGAAAAAATATAATAGATCTCCATAAAGTGCTGGACTTTCTTTATTGTCATAATAGTCTTTTGAAAATAAACCAGCATGTTAACCAAAAGAGTTTTAAAAACTTTGATGAGCGCCACCTTTTTATCTTTCACCAGTTATCCTGTGTTGAAAAAAAAGCCCTTTCTAAAATGGTTAATCACTTAATTGAAAAAGAGAGCCTGGGAATTAAAATAATCGATCTTGAACAACCTGGTTTTGATTTATTAAACTCTAAATCTAAATCCTGCAACTACCACAGGTTAAACCAATTTGACCAATACATTTCTCAATATTGCTGTGATTTTCATGTTGCCACCATATCAATATTTTCACAGCACCAATCTCAATTTGACCACTTATCCTGGCCTCAAGGGATTAAAATCAATCAGGTGGCGGAAAAAACATCCAATTTGACCATCGATCTCTTTCAGCAACTATTGAAAAATCAATAATCTCTATCTTATTGGCAAATTCCCAAAAAGAGAAAATTTACAAAGTAAAATAGGAACTTAGTATGGAAATAAAATATGTCAGTTTACATAAAGATTTCAATCATCCCTCCATCCTTTCCGCTGTAAAAGAGACTTTGGAATCCGGTCAGTATGTGTTGGGTAAAAAGGTGGAGGAGTTTGAACAGAGATTTTCCGCTCTTTGCGGAACAAAATATGCGGTTGCAGTCAATTCAGGAACCGATGCTCTCTTTTTGAGTCTCAAGGTTTTGCAAATTGGTAATGGCCATCAAATTATAACTGTTCCCAACACCTTTGTGGCCACAGTTGGAGCAATTGCCGCTGCCGGGGCAACACCGGTTTTTGTAGATGTTGGAGATGATTATAATATTGATCCAGAATTGATTGAAAAGGCCATTACAAAAAATACCAAAGCCATTATGCCGGTGCATCTTACCGGTAATATATCTGATATGGATAAGATCAATGCTATTGCCCAAAAGCACTCTCTGGCAGTGATCGAAGATGCCTGCCAGGCGGTTGGTTCCTCATTAAAGGGGAGAAATGCTGGTCAATGGGGAAATTTTGGCTGTTTCAGCCTGCATCCGCTAAAAAACCTAAATGTGTGCGGTGATGGAGGGATAATTACCACCGACAATAAAGAACATTATCACCAGTTGCTGCAATTAAGAAACCACGGACTCTGCAGCCGGGATGAAGTTGCCTTTTATGCCTATAACAGCCGGCTTGACGCTCTTCAGGCGGCAATAGGTCTGGTACGGATGGAAAAAATGACTGATGTTATTGATAAACGGAAAAAAAATGCTCATCTTTATGATCATCAATTGAAGAATTTAGCACCTAATATTGTTTTTCCTCCCACAAATTCAGATAAAAAAGCAGTATACAGTATCTATATGGTAAAAGCAAAACAGCGGGACAATTTGCACAACTATCTGGAATCTAAAGGAATCGAGGTAAAAATACACTATCCCATTCCCCTGCACCTTCAAAAGGCAAGTAAAGATCTTGGCTATAAATTGGGTGACTTTCCTCTTTGCGAGCAACAGAGCAAATCGATTATCTCCTTTCCCTGCCATCATCATCTGCAAGAGGTTGAGATAAAATATATCACCAATCATATAATAGATTTTTATCAAAAACAGTAGTATTTTATGCAAATTGAGATGATATTCAATCAGGTAACCTTATGACTTTAAATAGTATATCTCACCATGGTCCCAAACTGGCTGCTCATGATAAATACTCTATTATCAACTGCCACACCTGCGGTTTTATCCACGTTCACCCCTATCCGGAAAAGGAAGAACTGACCCGGCTTTACCAAAAAGAGTTTTATCAGCAAGATATTCCCGATTACCTCTCCAAAATGGAGCGGGAAAAGGATTATTGGCACACGGTATATAAAAACCGCTACCAGAAATTCGAGAATATTTTGGGTTCCCCCAGGGTTTTAGAAGACCAACTCAGCCTTCTGGATATCGGCAGTTCCGGAGGATATTTCCAGCGAACTGGAAATAAAAGGGGATGGCAGACCTTGGGGGTTGAGCCCTCTTTACCGGCAGTTGAATATGCCCGGCAACATGGCTGCCAGGTTTTTCACGGTTTTTTTGACCAGTTTTTCCATCAAAACCGACAGACCTTTGATGTAATTCACCTCTCTTATGTGCTGGAGCATCTCCCCAACCCTCAGCAACTCTGTCAGCAGACCTTTCAGTTACTTAAACCCGAGGGCATTTTGTGCATTGAATCTCCTAACGATTTTAACCAACTGCAAACCATTGCCCAAAATAAAACCGATAAAAAACAGTGGTGGATCTCGATTCCTCACCATCTCAATTATTTTTCTTTTTCCTCTTTAAAATCACTGCTGAGAAAAGGCGGTTTTAAGGTTGCGGCCCAACAGTCAACTTTTCCCATGGAATTTTTTCTGCTTTGGAATGAAAACTATATCGATCACCCGGAAATTGGGGCAAAATGTCATCAAAAACGGATGGCCTTTGAACAGGAACTATACCAGAACTATCCGGAATTATTAACCGATCTGTATAATGTTCTGGCCAAACATCAGTGCGGCCGGAGCGCATTGGTTTATGGGGTTAAACCGGGCAAATTATGATAATCTTGCACCTCAAATTCGGGCACAAACACGGTCTTGGCCATTTACGGCGCTGCCTAAACCTGGCCCGGGAGTTTAAAAAACAGGGCAGGGTGGTGCAGTTCTGGTTCGAAGACTCGCCCCCGGAACCACCTTGGCTGCCAGAGGAAGGTTTCTCCTGGCATCATGGAGATTTCTCAACTATATATCATCATTATGGTGATACCCGCCTCTCTTTTGCTAAAGAAAGCATAAACAACTGCTCCCATCTCATAGATACTATAATTCTGGACAAACCCTATCCCATCCAGGTTGAGGAGATTGCATCTGCCAAAAAAATTGCCCGTCAGGTGGTGACCATTGACAACGGAAGTCCCGGCGCTCTTGAGGCTGATCTTGCCTTTTTCCCTCTGGCTCCTCTTCCTGAACAATTTCTGACTTCTAACCAACAGTTTTCCAGAAAAATTCCTCATAAAACCGATTTGGATCAGAAAATATTCGCCGGTGCTGAATACACTATAATTGATAAAAGTTTTTTGCAGGCCCGCAACCTTCTTAGTTCAAATGAACATGAGGACACTGAGGACACCGACATGTCTTCAACCCATGGCGACCCTCAGAATACATTCAACATTCTTATCGCCATGGGTGGCACCGATGCCTATAATTTAACCCCCAAATTGCTTAAATGGTTGAATCTGTTTTTTGCTGAAGTAATTGGAGGCAACCCTGTTGCCAATCAACCACTCCAACTCTATAACAGTAAATCAAAAATCCTTATAAATAAAATCCAGGTAACTGTGGTTCTTGGACCATTATCTCAAAACCATAATCAGGTAATGGAACTCACTTCACAATCTTCCTTTCCTTTGCAAGTATTGATAAATCCATCAAATTTTGCCCTACTTATGGCTCAGGCTCAGTTGGGTATTTTTAGTTTTGGGACCATTGTCTATGAAGCAGCCTTGCTTGGTCTTCCAGCTATGTTAATCTCCACTTTTCCTCAAAACCAGATATCCGCCCAATGGCTTAGCCAATACAATTTCTTTCTTGATGCCGGTATCCACACCTCCCTTTCCCCCAAAATATTTCATGATCATTTGTATAAATTGTTGTCCCAATCAAATATTATCTCCCAAATGTCAAAAAATGGTAAAAAACTGTTTGATGGAAAAGGAGCTAAAAGGATTGTGGACAAGATACTTTGCTGATTTTCTATTGATACTATCTGGTTTTATGTTAGTTTCCATAAAATGGAGTAGTTAAATAATGATTGCAATTAACAAATTAAAAAATAATATTCCAGGCATAAAAATCTTAGTTGCATTGCAATTAATCCTCAATGGTCTGAAGACGATTTTTTATTTTTCCCTTTAGACTTAGCTACCATAGTTTCAATTGTTAAAGAGCAGGCTCATAATATAAAAGTAATAGATTTTGACGCTAACCGAACCGACAATAAAGTTCAATATTTAGAAAAAATATCATGCATTCCAGATGTAGTACTCTTATCTGGCATGATAACTCATTTTCGTAATATTCAAGATTTAACAAAAACTATTAAATCTGTCTGGCCAGATTGTATAATTATTATTGGTGGAAGTCTTCCAACAACTGCTCCGACATGCATATTAGAGAAAATTGACGCTGATATTTATTTTATTGGAGAAGGAGATGAACGCATCAAAACAGTTTTACAGTATATTGGGTCAAAAAAATCTTTAAAAGATATTCCCGGTCTTAAAATCAAAACAGAAACCGGAATCTTTAGTACTAAAGGAAATATTTATCCTCCAGATATAATTAAAACACCTAGACCTTGCTATGAGGCTTTCCCAATAGAAACATATATTGATTTTATAAAAAAATCTGGACGTTGTTTTGATATGTAAAGGGTGTTGAAAAGCACCAAATCCATTTCGACTAAATTTATCCAAAATGG
>CAZTWC010000274.1:0-4960 GCA_964617105.1 uncultured Myxococcia bacterium | reverse complement strand
TTTTTAGAAGAGGTGAATCCCATGGGTTTGATAAATCCTAAAACGCCGACTACATTGGGGCCGGCAATGTCGTTTAGATAGAGTTCAAAACCGCCGCCATCGTTGTAAGCATCCATTTCCAGGCTAACGTGGGTGTGGTCGATATTAAGATTGGGATTGTATCTTTTCATAATGGTGCCATGGCCAATACTGTTGGCGTTAAAAGCATTGATATCAAGATAAAATTTGTCCTCTTTGCGGCCGTAAGTTATATAGCGAATAATTTTGCTGTAATCACCAGGTTCATCCCAATCGTATTTGCGCATTTTGCCGGCATTGGCAAAGCGAACATCCGGGTTGGGGTCTAAAATCTCAAATCGCAAGGGAACTCCAAAGCTGGTGGTAAACTCAGAACCGTATAACTCCCTGGAATAGATAATATTTGGGGTTAAGGCCAGATAAAACTTTTTAGCCAGGTTTTGCACGCCAAAGGCGAGTCCTACCCGTTTTTCACGGGGCATAAGTTCTATACTGCCGATATTGGCCAACTCTCCCTTGAGGAATTGGCGGGGTTTCGCTGGTTTTTTGGCTTCCACACCGGCCGCCTTTTTATCTTGCTCTTTGCCAGGTTTTTCGGGGGCCCCCGCCTTAGTAGCGTCCTTCTTGGCTGCCTCCTCTTTTTCTGGCTCTTTAGCTTTATTCTCTGTGGCAACCGTCTCTTTTTCCGCTTTTACCGGCTCTTTGGAGTCCTCTTTTACTTGCCCGGTAGTGTTTTTGGGAGTCTGCGGGGCAGGCTTTTGGTTATCCTCAGTTTCGTTTGCATATACAAAAGAGGAAAAGTTTAAAAAAATCGCTATAATAACTATTTGAAAAATTTTGTTTATCATTATGCTATCCTTTTAGGAAGTTATTGCCTCTGCCACGCTGATTACCACCTCTGGTTGAATGTTCAAATTAAAAGTCATATTCTGGGGTAGTTGATTGAAATCTTGTTCATCCAACTCCATCTGTAATTCCACCTCTATTTCCGCTGGCTCCAGATTATCTATTTTGTCCACTATCTGGCCCAACAGAGGAGGGCCAATCTCGAAGCGTCTGGGAGAATCAGGAGAGATGGAGTTCAGGTGTCTTTTACGTATCAGTTTCAACTTTTTATCTTCACTGGAGTCTGGAGTTCCTACTTTTAGATAAAAATTCTGGCAGATTTTCAACAGCAGATTGCTGCTGTCAGAGATGTTTTTGTCGGTTAAAGAGAGTTGGTAAAAACGTAAATTGATCTGTCTAATGGCGTCGAGAATTTTTCCTCCCGCCTGTTTGCTTATTTCTTCGGTATCCTCTTGTTTTACTACCTCTTGTTTAATAATTACTTTTATTACATAGACCTCCTGGTCATCAATCTTATTTTTAAGTAAAACAACTTCTCCCTCATCAATCTTCAGTTTGGTGCAAGGCACTTTCTCTTCACCCTCTTCACCACACTTATGGATGTCGGTAGGGATTTTATCCCAGGGAATCTCTATGGGATTTTTTTGAAACATTTCATAGGTGGTCGCATCTGGTAATCCCAAAGATTTTTTGACCTCGGCAAACTCCTGGGACTCAAATATCTCCAGGCTGATAGAATTTTTCAAGTTAAAGTTAATCTTTGGTTCCATCCGGGGTATAGGAAACGTGCTATCATTTTCATCGCCAAAAGTTATTTCCGATGCTTCTTTGATGAATTCACAGGAATTTAAAAATAGCAGGGTGCCCAGTAGAACCGGCAGGGATAGTAATTTAATCAATTTGGTTCCTTTTTGCATATATTATCTCCTTTCTTTTAATAGAAGTAGTTTTATATTATATAGAACCACAGAGAGATTTGAAAGAAAAAAATAATCATGGTCTATATAGACACTAAACCGCCTCTTGATGTAAATCAACAATACGCCGGTATCCCGGTTATAGCCTGGCCCAGGATCAGTCTGTGGATATCACTGGTGCCTTCATAGGTGATAGCGGTTTCCAGGTTGCATTGGTGCCGCATAACTGCATAGTCTGTCACTATTCCGTTGGCCCCTAAAATTGCTCTGGCAGTGCGGGCGATGTTTAAAGCCATTTCGGTGTTGTTTAACTTAATCATGGAGATATGGGCCGGTTTGGCAGCTCCTTTTTCCAGCAGCCGGCTTACCTGAAGCGATAAAAACTGAGCCTTGCAGATCTCGGTTAACATCTCCGCCAGTTTGACTTGAATCAGTTGGTGGGAAGCAAGGGGCTGGTCATTAAATTGGCATCTGGCCATGGCATATTCCCGGGCCCGCTGATAACAGTCCATAGCCGCACCGATGGCGCCCCAGGCTATGCCAAAACGGGCTTTGTTCAGGCAGGCGAAAGGCGCTTTTAATCCATGGGCAAGTGGCAAAAGGGCTGATTTTGCCACCTGGCAGTCCTCCAGACACATTTTTGAGGTAACTGAAGCCCGCAAAGAGAGTTTATTGTGTATATCACTGGTTTCAGATCCGGGAGTTTCCTTTTCAACTAAAAACCCTTTCACTTTGCCGTTAAGTTTGGCCCATACTATGGCGATATCGGCAATCGATCCATTGGTTATCCACATTTTATTTCCATTCAGCAGATAACCATCTTGATTTTCTATGGCTTTTGTTCTCATGCCTCCTGGATTAGAGCCAAAGTCCGGTTCGGTAAGGCAAAAACTGCCAATTTTTTTTCCGGATGCCATGGCCGGCAGCCATCTCTCTTTTTGTTCCTGGCTGCCAAAAGTGTAGATAGCAAACATGGCCAAAGAACTTTGGACCGAAACAAAAGATCTAATGCCCGTATCCCCTCTTTCCAACTCCTGGCAGATCATAGCATAAGAGAGAGGTGACATTCCGGCGCAGCCATACCCTTGAAGATCCGCTCCAAAAAGGCCGTATTCTCCCATTTGGCCTACCAGTTCCATAGGGAAAGTGCCCTGTTGGTAGTGTTTTCCAATGATGGGAATGATGGTCTTATCAACAAATTTTCTCACCATATCCCTTACAGCAACTTCTTCTTGGTTAAGGTGATCATCAAAATTGGCAAAATCTTCCCACATTTTTATACTCCTCTATACTATTTAAGTTATATTAAATCAGAAGCCTTGTTTAATATATAATATTGCCTGAAAATAAAAAAGGTGATAGTTTAAAAAAAAAAAAATTATTTTTTTACCATAATTATGATTTTGGAAAGCGAAATGGGAAAAAGAATTAGAAAAATATTGGTAGTCGACGATTCACCAATAATATTGAGTTGTCTGGAGATGGTCCTCACTACTGCCGGTTACAAGGTGGAACAGGCTGAGGATGGAATGGAAGCCTTAAAAAAGGTAAAAGCAAAAAATTACGATTTATTAATAGTTGACATCAGCATGCCCAGGATGGACGGGCTCAGTTTTATAAGAGAGGCTAAAAAAATATCTTGGTACATCATCACTCCAATAATAATTTTGACTGCTTTGGACGATCCGAAAATGATGTTGGAATCTAAAAAATTGGGAGTTAACCGGTGGATGAACAAGCCTTTTGATTCTAAACAACTGGTAACTGCGATACAGGATATTCTTAAAGGTAGATTTGAGCATAACAAGTTTGGAGATGTATTTTTTCTAAAGGGAAGTTTCAATGAATTTACCGATTTTAGATCCCTGCAGACCAAATTAGAGAATTCCGGAAATAAAGTGGTTATCGACTTAAAGGAAGTAAAAACTATCAACTCTTTTGGTATCAGGGGCTGGGTCAATTTTATCAATGCCCTGCAGGTCCCTGTCACCTTGAGGAACTGTTCCGTTCCCATGACCGATCAACTTTCTATGATACCAGAGGCTCTTACCGAAAAATGCCAGGTAGCCTCATTATTTGTCGCGTATTATTGTACTGACTGCGATATGGAGTTGGATGTTAAAGTAGTGCCGGATCGGGATTTCCCTGATAATAAAGGATACCGGGCACCTTTTAAACTCTGCCCAGAGTGTAACCATCGGGTCGACCTGATGATGGGGGATGAAAACTATTTTTCTTTTTTAAAAGAAAACAGAGAAGTCCAGAAAAAGATAGCCAAATGCAGTCAATGGCAGGAAAGAAAACCTTTTTATTCTATAGTGAAGGTATTAGATGGAGAAAACCAGCAGTCCCTGGGAGAAGGATTTAGCCGTGATATAAGTAGGGATGGTATGTATATTGTGATACAGAGCCCTATTCCTTCTGGCAAGGAGGTTATCTTGCAGTTTCAGATACCCCGGGGAGGGAAACATTACGAAACCAGGGGGGTGGTGAGGTGGCTCAAAGAGGATGATAAGAATAAAGGTATAGGGGTGATGTTTTCTGAACCTGATCCTAAATTGATAAAAGAGATTGAGAACTATATTGAGAATTATTACGGGTAATACCCAGCATAGAGGTGATTTTAATTGGATGAAAAAATAAAAATTTATGTACCTGATACCAGTTCTATCATAGATAATCCAGAATGTATCTGCAAATTGGCTGAGGGTGGCAATGTGGTGGTGCTTTTAAGGCGGGTACTTCAAGAACTGGACGAATTAAAGCACAAGAAAAACAAGGTGGCATCGGTAAAAGAGGCGGCAATAGGTGCTAATCGGGAAATATACAATTTGATGGTTAAAGATAGGATTAATCGGAGATTAAAACGTTTTCTAACCAATAAAATGGAGTTTGACCAATTTGTCCTATTAGAGAATGGCGGCGTGGTATGCTGGGAGCCCACTGAGGTGGAAACCGGCCTGACTCCAAGCGGAGATAACATTATTTTAGAAACCTGCAAATATTTACAGCAGATTTTATTAGAGGAGATGTTTGAACTGCACCTGGTGTCAGAGGATATAAACCTGTTGCTGAAAGTGGAGAGCGAGGGTCTGGGAATTAAGACCGAAAGCCTGAAAATGGGCAAGTTAGATATTCAGAGCCAGGAGGAACTATACGATGGGTATAGTGAAATTTTT
>CAZTWC010000273.1:0-5000 GCA_964617105.1 uncultured Myxococcia bacterium | reverse complement strand
ATCAAGTTTTACGAATATGCAGGAGTTGAGAAGGTTCAATGGTGGGCTGCCCTGGATAATCGGACCTGTCCGGAATGTTCATCATTAAACGGAGAAATTTTTAAAATTGACAAAGTAAATCCACCCCCGAAACATCCGCGGTGCCGTTGTTATGTGAGCAGTTACCTTACATGACTGTTATGATTTTTTATTGCGATTAAATTAACCAGAAGGAGGAACGAACATGGAAGATTCATTGAATTATTTTTATAATGAGCCCGATTTGGAAAGTAACCAGGATTTTGAGAAATTAACGCCTCAACAGCAACAGCGTATTAGAGAAGTCATGAAGAAGCAAATGAATTATTATGCGAAATTAGTGGGAAAAGGTGTTATCAATACCAGTTTACAGTTCACTTTTGTTCATTGGCCTAAAGAATTGACTGCTGAAAATTTCTCTGAAGATAATGTTCTGATATTGGGATTGTCTATTGAAGATATTATCAATTTGTTGAATGAAAAAATAATTACAAAGGAAAAGGCCGTCCAAATGGCACAATCCACAGCAATCATGGCTGAAAAGTTGATAGACTATGACCTATCAGACGTTGCACCTTAATTACGGCTAAAAAAACAGAAAACTCTGATCGGAGAAATGTAATTTTCCCCATTACATTTATTAAATGGAGGAGTTTATGGCATTTCATGGCAATTTATGTAAAGCAATTTCAAAAATTACTGGCAAGCCTTGCTCGCAGCCAGCAATGTCTGGTTCAGACTATTGCCGCATTCACAAAGATGAATTTTTAACTGAAGAGGCCGGTGAAGAGACACCGGATTGGCAGGCTGGTTCTGAACACCGTAATAAAGGCGGCCAGGAAGGCAATATCAATGCTGTCAAACATGGAGCCTACAGCATGCAGTTGCTGCCAGAAGAAGAATCTGTGTACCAGGAGATGAACAAGGCTTTTATCCAGCAATTGGGAGAAGTGGATGCATTTGATAATCATGTGGTTCATTTTTTGTCCCTTTTAAGTGCCAAAGTCAATATCTCAGCAAGCAGAGGGGCTCCGGCCGAGGCATTGATCCCGGTTGTGAGGGAAGTGATAAGGCTCATGCGTTCCTTAAAGGAGACTCGTGACACCAGAGAGCCGGTTCAAAGTGAGGGTCCTAAAACTACTGCTGATTTTTTGGAAGAACTCAATGCGATTGCTGAGGAGCGAGGGATTTTTCAAAGTAAAGAAGATGAAAGACTCAGGATTTATGAACTGGAAAAAGAGGTCAATAGTCTAAGGAAAAAACTGAATCTGCCTCCACGGGAAGATATAGAGCACAAAATAGATTCCTGCAGTCACTGTCATAATGAGGGCGAGCATCGAAAAAATAGTTGTAGCGATTGGATTTGTATGGCTTGCGGCTGGGTCATTCCACTAGAAACTTCAATGCCTGAATAATCCTCAACATAGTAGTGACTATTCCTCCGGCAAAGCCGGGATTTGCCTTTGTTAAATTATCCTGGATATTATTTGCATCAAGAGGATTTACCCCGAGAGATCATCATTGTCAGCAAAGGAAAAACGTATCTGGAAATGGAAAGAAAAAACATACAGCCAAATAAGCAATCCATACTGATGGTTCCGTCTGAGCCAGAACTTTTCAGCCTGAATCCCTGGCGGTTCGGTGAGATTTTTCTTTCCAACCGGGATGGTTCAAGGAGGCATTACAGGTATTATCAGGTTGAAGATCTTTTGAGCCCATCGAAAAAAATTGTCCATCTAAGCGGGAGAAAGACAGGAAAAACTGTCAACTTATCAACTATAATCCTCTGGTATACCTATGTTAACCGTGGTAAATCAGTTCTGGTAGCAGCCCCCTATCAAGGTCAACTAAATACGATCACCGAAGAGGTAGAATATCAGTTAAATCAAAATAAAAGCCTGTATAACAACTTGGCAAGGGATAAAAGCGGACGAATTAAAATATCGCGGCGCCCCTATTTTCAATTAAATTTCAAAACCGGATGTAGAGTTCACTTCAGGCCGGCAGGTTCAATGGGCAATGCATTTCGTTCTTTACACGTTGATCTCTTGTTGGTGGATGAAGCGGCCTGGATTCCAGAGGCTGCCTGGAAAGCCTTGCGTCAATGCCTGAATAAAAACGGTATTATGAGAATCTATTCCACGCCCAGTGGACTTCGTGACAGAACCTATTATAAAATCACCAACGATAAGGAGTGGAAGATTTTCAGATGGCCATCCTGGATATCTCCTGATTGGGATGAACAACTGCATAAAGATCTGCTGAATTTCTATGGCGGTGAAAATACTTCAGGTTGGCAGCATGAAATAGCCGGTGAGCATGGGATGCCATCCTACTGCGCCTTTAATATCTCCCAGGTGATGCGTTCTTTGGCTGAAATCCCTGAATATCAAATGGTGAAAATAGATGGCGAGAGTTTGACAGGTCTAAACAGTGAACAAGAAGTAAGAGAACGCCTGGAAATGCTTCTCAATTTACCCGGCAAGCACGGTAAATTTTGGTTGGGAGCGGATCTCGGCTATGTTTCGGATCCCACGGAGATATTACTTTTTGAGGAATCTGGAGATGGGATATTGAGTTTGGTTCTAAGGATACATGCCGAAAAAGTGGCCTATCCCTCAATATCAGAGATTATTAGTATTGTCGACAGGGTTTATTCTCCAACCGGTCTTGGCATTGACCGCGGCGGTAATGGAACAGCGGTGGAGCATGAACTTCTGAATTTGGATAAATTCCGCAGCAATCACTTTCCGGGCCGCCTTACAGGATATGACTTTGGCTCTTCCATTCCCGTAGGAGAAGATGAAGGGGGAAAGCCAATTAAAAAGCCAACCAAAGAAGTTATGTCAACCATAATCAATAAAATCCTCAATGCCGATAAGTTAAGGCTGCCCACGCAGGATACCCAGATCGAAGATCAACTCTGCACCCAGACTTATACAATTTCAGACAGAGGCCAAATCATCTACAGCAAGGGCAATGACCACATTATTGATGCAATGCGCTGTGCCCTGTTGAGGCGGGAAATGGAAGTAGATTCGGAACAATATGAGTCTGAAGTTATTGTGGCTAATTGTCCAATCATAAATACCGGACCAGTTTTTTGGTAAAGGATTTTAATTTTATGGGGGCTCAAATGGAAACACCGTTCTCTGAACTCATCAAAGACTTGTTTGTTGATATTGGTCAGGAAGATATCGCTCCTGAATTAAGTGACCGTTGTATTACACGGGCGTTAATCACTGTGAACATTGATGTGAAGTCGGATTACCAGGTCATTCAAAAAAACGACACAAAATATATTGAACCCTCTTTGTCGCCCCTGCACCGGGAACTGATTTTATTACAGGCTAAAATGTGTTTTGTGAAGGTAACCAGAAGTTTAAAAGAAGATATCTCCTTTAAAAGCGGTGACAAGCAGGTTAAAAGAACCGGGGCGAATTGGAAAGATATCGTCAAATCATTACTGGATGAGTATGACCGGTTGCTGAATAGAGAAAAGAGATCCTCAAACAGCAAATTTGAAATCATGACAACACCTGACCTCAAACCGCTAATTTACAGTAGAGGCAAAGATTTGGAGTAAATTCTGGGCAGGAAGAGCAACAATAACATTTGGAAAAATAAAGGAGAATGATTCTTGACAAACAAACTAGTTAAAGCACCAAAAACCGATTTTCTTATCTACCAGACCGAGGATGGCCAAACTAAAATTGAGGTCCGGCTGCAAGATGAAACTGTTTGGTTGACTCAAAAATTAATGGCCAAACTTTTTCAAACTACAGTGCCAAATATAAACTTACATTTGAAAAATATATTTGCAGAAGGAGAATTAGTCGAAAAGTCAACTATTAAGGATTTCTTAATAGTTCAACAAGAGGGAATCAGAGAAATAAAGAGAAACCAGAAATGTTATAATCTGGATGCGATTATCTCCGTTGGTTATCGCATAAAATCTCATGTTGCCACCCGTTTTAGACAGTGGGCTACTCAAAGACTTCGAGAGTATATTATCAAGGGGTTTGTCTTGGATGATGAGCGTTTGAAAAATCCTGATCAACCATATGATTATTATGATGAATTACTACGCCGCATTCAGGATATTAGAACTTCTGAGAAGCGGTTTTATCAAAAAATTACTGACATTTATGCCACCAGTGTTGACTACGATCCAACACTTGATATCAGCATGAAGTTTTTTAAAACCGTTCAAAACAAAATGCACTGGGCCATAACCGGTAAAACGGCTGCTGAAATAATCGTTGAACGCACTGATTTCAATAAGCCCAATATGGGGTTGACTAGTTGGCGGGGAACAAAAGTCCGCAAACAAGATGTGACTATTGCTAAAAACTACCTGAGTGAAGATGAATTGGTTGCGCTGAATAATCTTGTAGAACAGTATCTAATTTTTGCCGAAGGTCAAGCGATTCGGCGCATTCCAATGACGATGAAAAATTGGATTAAAAAACTCAATGGCTTTTTACAACTAAATGAGCGGGATATCCTTGAGCATGCAGGTTCTGTCTCCCATCTGGAAGCAAAAGAAAAGGCTGAAAATGAATACGCTAAATTTCACCAGAAAAGGCAACTGACTGAAAAACAAAAAGCCGATAGAGAGTTTGAACAGATGGCGCGAAAATATTTGTCAGAAAAAACAGAGGATGAAAAATAAAAAAATAGAAAAATAACTCGCTCACCCAACATCAAACTATTCACACTATGCCCCGTCAAATCTCCTCGGAGAGTCGTCGGAGGAGTTCAATAATTTCAACTAGTTACTCGGAGACTCTCGGGGAATCCTCGGAGACCGTCGGAGAAACGTCGGAGAAATCCCTCGGAGGTATCTAATGATTTCAGGCACTTCTGTCGGAGAAAGGTATTCGTTTCCCTGAAAAAAAATCCTCGGAGAATGCAGCTCTGCTGAGATCGGCAAAACCGCCGTGTAAATCGTTGCCAGGCATTATTTGGCTAAGGCACAT
>CAZTWC010000272.1:3587-5039 GCA_964617105.1 uncultured Myxococcia bacterium | reverse complement strand
AACTATTGACTACTCTTAGGGTTCTGAACAAGTAGATTGGCTCTCTATTAAGAACTGCGATATAAGGGAAAAATTGCCTCGAGCTCCTGCCCTGGGGCCTGCGGAGGCGCTTCACCAGCTAGGCGCCGGCTTAAAAATTACCGCAGTCGTATGATAAACAATTCGAAATTCAACAGGAAGGAAAAATAGCGTATAAGGGAAGAATTTGGAGGCGCTTCACCAGCTAGGCGCCGGCTTAAAAATTACCGCAGTCGTATGATAATACGTCGAGGACAATTTTTAAGCCGGCAACAACGCTGGTGAAGATGCATCCGAATTCTTACTTGTAGTCGCTGCAGGGTTTAATATATACAAACGGCCTACCAAAAGTACCCACTGAGTCTATATACCACATGCATAACTCACGGTTGGAACTTGGCTCTATAATGTTGATACCTTCCCAACTGATATTGCTGTTGTCAAAAATGCCACACCCAAACAGATCTTTTATCGCCTCGATATCACTCTGGCCATTAGTGAACTTGTCTTGCTCTGTTACATTATATTTATCCAGACCACAGACTCTGTACTCATAATCAGAATAATAAAGTTCCGGTATGGTGGAAGTGCTCTTGAAAACCTGGCAGAAACTATCCTGGCCAAGCTGTTTGTTTTCTGAAAAGCAGTCGGCCAATTTTTGCATAAATTCGTTGGGCACATCAGCGGCGTTGATATAAAACTGAGGTCCCAGGCAGAGACCGCAGGCAGTGCAAACATCGGTACCGGTGCACTCTTCATCCTTCATATCGTAACACTCCACACAACGTTTTCTGGCTTTGTCACACTCCATGGGTTGCTGGCAATTTAAAACATCACAAATATCACCGCTACATTTACCACTGGCGCAAACTGTGTCTTTCTGGCACTCATCTTCGGCACAGGACTGGCCGATTTCTTTTTTGCATTTACCACTAAGCAAAAAGCTGCCACCTTCACAAACCATCCCGGTTTTACACTCTGTATCCTGTTTACAAAGGCCATTGACTTTGACTTTACAGAATTTATCTTCACACTCCATGTCTGTTGATTTGCACTCATCTACAACTTGGTTACAGTTGTCATCCTTTTGGTTGCATACTTCTGAGGCGCTGGGATTGACATAAGCATCATTGTCATCGCAATCCAGCCCCAGGCAATCTGAGCCAATACCGTATTTATCGCCATCAGCGTCAGTGCACAGTACGGGACAGATTATATCTGCGCCACTGCAGTCTTCATCTATTTGATTTCCGCAAATATCGGTTGCACCGGGATTTTTGGCTGGATTGTTGTCATCGCAATCTGGTCCCAGGCAAGTGCTGCCAGTACCGTAGCCATCACCGTCAGCATCCACGCAGTTTTGAGCACACTGCAAATCGCCGCCCTGGCAATCATCATCCAAGCCGTTGCCGCAAATCTCCGTGGCGCCGGGAT
>CAZTWC010000272.1:0-3577 GCA_964617105.1 uncultured Myxococcia bacterium | reverse complement strand
GCTTGTTTTCATCGCACTCAGGACCACGGCAAGTGCTGCCAATACCGTATTCATCATTATCGTTATCCTGGCAATCGGTTTGCTGACCGCCTCCTGTACCGCCGGTGTTTGAGCAAGACAAATCCTGGTTATCGCAATCTTCATCGATGTTATTGCCACAGATTTCAATACCGCCGGGTTTGATATTGACATCGTTATCATTGCAGTCCGAACCCTTACAGTCTTTGCCCAAACCGTATCCATCTCCATCATTATCTATGCACTGCACACCGGTGCCTCCATTATCACCGGGCGAGGTGGTTGATTCGCCCCCGCAGACTGCCAATATTAGCAACATTCCCAGGGAAAGGATAACCATTAGTAATACTGAAAATCGTTTTTTCATCTTCTCACCTCATTCGATAAATTGTTGGTTGATATCAACCCAAAAATATAATCAAGTTTCTTACGTATGAAGAACTATTATAATGCAATGAATCAAGATTGTCAAAATTTACCTCTACCAATAGCCAAGTAAATACTATTTGAAAGGTTTTCGGACGACACCTAGTGAATTTTCATTTTACATTTGGCGGCAGCATTGGAAAGAGTGTCAACAGAATCTCTCTGGGCAGCCTGGTGGGAACGCAAGGCATGTTTATGCCATCTATCAATAAGGCTCTGCCTTTCATCTTTATATAGAGAGGCAAATTTAACTCCTGCTATAACCCCTCTCTCCTGGTCATTAAATTCATTGGCCTTTTTCCACCAAACCACCATGCACTTTATGCTTTCCCCCTCTTTATGAAGTTTGTATTCAAAGGTCAACAGTTCTCCCACGCTCAAGTGACTATAACGAGCGGAAAAAATCAGTCCGGTGTTATTCATACGCAAAGTCAGTCCGCTCATTTTTTTTTGAGTATTACCTTCACTGGTTATCAGCACTGGAACATTGACGTCAAACCCCATCTGATTTTCAGGGTTGCTTGAATTGGTTCGAGGTTCTTTCCGGGCCATTTTCTTCGGAAGACGCAACATGAGCAACAATCCCATCAAAATAGATATTGCCGCCAATATTGCCGCCACCTTCAAGCCGGTGGGATTAGCCCGGACAAACCCAAAAACAATAAATAACCCCATCGCCGATATCCAGGCAAAAGCCATGGATAGTTTTTGCAGTATCATCTGAAAAATCAACCTCGGTTCCAGTAAAATGGCTGGACAAAAATATTTTATAGAAGACAAATATTCCGGTACTGCCAAAACCGGCCATAGTAAATAAGGCGGTCAAAGGATCTATGGGCATAAAAGACCAATTTCCAGGACTGAAAAAGAATCCGCCTAAAATGGCAATAATAAGCAGAACCAGCATAATGGTTCCCGCCATTATACGAGCAAAAATCGAAAAAAAGTGAGATAAAAGGAGCCCAAGTAGAAGAGCCCCACTATATGGGAGCAACAGATGAACCAGAAAATCGACTTTTTGGCCGGCAATTCCCTCTGGATAAAAGGGGATGCACAACGCTATTAATGTTATGCCAAAAATAAAACCTTGAAATCCTAATTGCCGAAGAACAAACAGCCGATTGCGACCGACAATCTTTATCAGGGTAGCATTGGAGATATGGGCAGTAAAGATTTGAAAATTGGTGGGATGCATTATAGTAAAAGAGGGGATCAACATTAGAGTGAAAGATATGGTTGATATGAGCCAGACCAAATTTTTAGTTGGAAAATAATTTATTAGAGCCGGGTAAGCAATGATACCTATGCCAGAACCGAAGCAAAGAGCCAGGGGAAATTGGCAGGCTATTTTTTTATCTTCTACCTGCCTGGCATGTTTTTGCTGGATTTTAAAAGTGGTAAAATGTAATAAATAATGGGTAATGCAAAGAAAAAACATGGTCCCCAGTAAGAGAAAGTAAAATATATTCCCCAAAAAATTCCAAGCATTAGCGGATGAAAACTGGAAGGCCTGGGGAGGATAAAACAATAAAACCATCGTGATGGCTGCGCCTAAAGCACTGGCGAGAAAATAGTATCTTTGCCGGCCGTTTTTAAAGTTAGCCGGGCCAAAAAAAGGAATATTACTCAGGGTAGTCAGGGAACTAAGCAGTAGACTGAAGGGTAGCATGATAATTCCGGCAATGGGGATCAAAAGGGCGGTTGGGTGATTGAGCAGTGAAATAAAATAGTAAGTCAGCCAGGTAAGCACAAAAGAATACAGTGCCGTAGCTCCGGCAATACCAAAACAAGAAACGATCTCTTCTTTTAATTGTAGCCTGGTAATCAATACCCGGTAAATTTTCATGGATTATAGTTTTATTTACAGCATCAGGAATACGACTGGACACTTGCCTTTATTATTTGAATAGGTTATACCTAAAATCATAATTGTTGTTGTCCGAGAATTCACTTCGTAGTGAAATTTGCTAATTTTAAGTTATAAGCAATATTTAGAATTATTATAGAGAAAAAAGATAAAAAAAAACCAATTTTTTTTTATCTGATTTATTGTTTTACCCAGCCTGGGATTTTTAAAAAAATGTCTATATGTAACTGGTGGTTTTATATAAGGTAAATGTGCTTTGCCGAATTACTGCCCGATAAATATTTTTTTTCTGAGGCGGTTTATCTCCGCCTGGAAAGTTTATTTATCTAAACCAGTAGGTTTGCATGTTTAATGAGCCGTGTAATTACAGTATGTTATTTTATTTTTAATTTCCTGGCAAAAATTTTTTCAGCCAGACTTTCAACCGTCTATAATTGGATTATATTTGGAGAAAATAAAATGAAACTACTCTTTGTTAAGCATCTCTGTATCATAATAGTGACACTGATTGGATGTGTTTCCAGAACCCTGTATGCTGGGGACTGTATTAAAGAACAGACCAAAGCCGTATTGCACTATTACCAAAACATAAACAATTACCAATTTGAACGGGCCAATAAAGATTTGAAATTTTTTTTGGTTCGATGCTCTATGCCAGAGGTATTCAATCAATGGGCCCGGTGGGAAATGGAGCAAAGCAAAGAGGGTCTCTCTTCTATAAATGCCATGAGTTTACTCGATCAGATTGGAAAGATGGAAAACAAAGCCCTCTCCGGGGAAATTCGAAACTATATCCTGGGAAGGTTGGCTGAGGTTGGCCAGGAACACCTACAGGCTATCCTCTATTACCAAAAAGCCTGCTCCAAAGGGTTCGCCCTGGCCTGCCACCGGGCAGGAATTGCCTCTGTGGCTAAAAAGCAATATGCCACCGCGGTTGATTATTACCAGAAGGGATGTGTTGGTAACTACCTCAATGCCTGTGCCAACTTGGGAAACATCCTAATAAGTCACCTGGGCAAAGAGGCCGAAGGAACCAGTGTGCTAGACCGATATTGCCGGCAAAAAAACAGTTCTGCTTGCCGAAATTTGGGTTATTATTACCTGAATAATAATCAAAAAAATGAAGCAAAAAAATATTTACACCTCTCCTGCCAAATGAAAAATAGCAAGGGCTGCTTGCTCCTTGGACTGATGTTAACCAAAATCGGCCAGAAAGAGGAAGCAAAAAAAAATTTTCAATCCAGTTGCCGCCTGAAGCCTGGCTAT
>CAZTWC010000271.1:0-5077 GCA_964617105.1 uncultured Myxococcia bacterium | reverse complement strand
TTTTTCTTTTCTATCGGGGCGATTTTCTTATCTTCCGTTATCTCCTCCAGCACCTCTGGTTCCAGGTCATCCTTTCCCGCTGAAGGCATAACAACTCCACGGCTTGGGCCTGAGGGAGCTGCAGTTGTGCCAATAACTCCGGCCGATTTATTCATTTTGGATTTTTGCTTTTCTGGAGCGGGAGCTGCCGGTGCCCGGGCTATTCTTCGTTCTGATGGTGGAGGTCCGGCATCAATATCTACAAACTCAGACTTTACCTTGGTATCTGCCGCTCCTTTAAAAAAGGATAGGGGCAGTTGGATACTCTTGGGTGGAGATTCTATGGTGGTGCCAATTTCTTGGATAAGGTTGTAGGCTTCCAGATCACCACTGATCAATTCCAGGTCAAACTTGATGGGAGTCAACTTGTATGCTAACTTTTTATCGATTTTGACCAAAAAAGCCTGGACCAATATAAAAGTATTCTCTTTTTTCAATCCAGCCATAAGCATATACTGACCGCGCAGTTTTTTCCCCAATTTGTTGACGTTTCTGATCATAGAATAGTTGAACTTGTTGGCTTGAATATTTTCAATGATATTTCCTGTAGGATCGTCTCCCTTGCTCTTTTTTCTGAAACTCTCTTTAAATTTTTTATGAGAGCCTCCCTTGATTCTCACCTTTCTGGTACGAGGCGGATATCCGGGTTTGCTAACTTTCAAATAATGTAGTCCTGGTAATAGATAACGCAACTTAGCCGGGGTTCTGCTTAGTTCCCGACCATTTAATATTACCG
This sequence comes from uncultured Myxococcia bacterium, assembly GCA_964617105.1. GTDB lineage: Bacteria > CAZTWC01 > CAZTWC01 > CAZTWC01 > CAZTWC01 > CAZTWC01. The sequence continues at coordinate 4,302 of CAZTWC010000271.1, read as the reverse complement.
TGGCGCCGGGAGGATCTGAATTGATGGAGATGGTCCCTTTTTTCATTTTAAAAAGCCGCTGCTTCTCTCGGTCAAATAACAGGTAGAGTTTTTCCGGCACTTCACCCAGTAATAGGTTAGCCTGGTAATCTAGTCGCAGTAATTGCCCTAAACTCTTTGATGCCCGTTTATCTTTGCCTCTTTTTAGATAGGCGAGAGCCTTTTCCGCATATAACTTTTTTAATGGAGTGATATCTTTGATAAAGAAAATCGACTTCAAGTAGAGTTTTTCCGCTTTGGTCATTAGTTTTATTGCCTTGGCATAGATTCGTTTATCTGCCAGCAGCCGGGCTTTGTCCAGGTAATTTTCAGCTTGCTTGATCCGTTCGGCGGCAGAAGACGCCTTTCCTGTGGATTTTGCCTTCCCGCTACCGTCATTAGTTTTGACTACCAAGGTGATTAAATTTTTATCCTGTTTAAGTTCATTGACTAACTTCTCGGTGGAACCGGATATTTGCTCTGGTGTCAATTCCCCATCTACCAATTGAAAGGGAAAGATTATCAATTTGGTTTTAGCCATAACATTATATGGTAATATAGCCAGTATGATAAAAATCAGATAGAGGTAAAGTCTTTGATATAGATTAGCCATGAGAATATGGGTTCTATTATCTTTGCGTTTGGCAAAAAATCCCATAAGATCCCCCTTATTGTGCCCGAATATATTCGAGAATTGAAGACAAAAAAATGTCGTTAAGAATTATAATTTATACCATAGCAAACTGTATTAGTCAATTGAGGCTCGAGACAATAATTAGAGAAAAGAAATTTGCTTGACACTGTTGGGCTACCGTGATAGGGTCTAAAGACATTAATCTAGGTTGTTAGGAAAAACTCAACCTTACGGCATCAAAATACGGTGAATAAAACGGAGAAAGGAAACTCCAAATGAAGGCTGATTTCATTAACCCTTTTCTGGAAGCGACAATTGAAGTTCTGGAGAAAATGGCTTTTGTTAAGGTAAAAAATGGCCGGCCTTTCCTAAAAGATACTCTTCTTACTTATGGTACTGTTACCGGTATAATCGGCATGGCAGGAGAGGAAGTTCAAGGCACAATGGTGCTGAGTTTTGCCGAACCCTGTATTCTAAAAGTGGTTTCCAATATGTTGGGCGAGGAGTTTACTGAGGTAGACGATGTTATTGTGGATGCAGTGGGTGAATTGACTAACATGATCTCAGGCGGAGCCAAACGCCGCCTGGCAGAAAAAGGTTATGCCTTTGAAATGGCCATCCCATCCATGGTGACTGGCTCAGGAATTCAAATCTATCATTCTTCCAATATCAAGGCGGTGGTAATTCCCTTCAATATTGAAGAGGGGGAGTTCTGGATAGAGGCCTCACTAGTAAGTATCGCCTAAAACGAATTTTTTCCCATTAAATTGATCTGTGGATGCATTGTCTAAGTGCGCTTTGTTATCCAAGCGGTAACTTGACGCAAAAGGTGCAACCTTTGTCGGGTTCTGATTGAACCGATACATCTCCCTTATGTTCTTCCACTATTTTCTTTACAATGGCCAGCCCCAACCCGGTGCCATTTTTTTTTCCTTTAGTCACAAAGGAATCGAACAGCCGGTCTTTAATCTCCTCAGGAATACCGGTGCCGCTGTCGGTAAAAGAGAAAAGCACCTGCTGATCCTGCTGATGAATTTTGACCACAAATTTTCCCCCATCCGGCATGGCCTGCTGAGCGTTGCGGGTAATATTGTTTATCACTCGCAGCATCTTGTTTTCGTCAATTAACAAAGTGCCGTTGAAACTTTGATCAATCTCCAGGTCAATGTTAAAATCTTTGACTCCCCCATTGATACACGCTTCCATTTTTGGAAAAAATTTATTCATGAGTACTTTTCTCAGCAAAATTTGGCTCTCTCCCCGAGAAAAGGCTAAAATGTCACGGATCATACTGTTCATCAGTTTGAATTGCTTTAATACTTGTTTTGAGAATGTTTGACGGTTGGCAATATCATCCTCCTTTACCATCATTTGGGAGTAACCAGAAATAATGGTCATGGGGGTTTTAAAATCATGGAGGATGGAACTCATCATTTGTCCGATGGTGGAAAGCCGGTTGGCCTTTTGTTTTTCTTCTCTAATGGTATTGGCCACTATAGCCTTCGATACCTGGCTGGCAATAAGGGTTAAAATCTTCAGGTCATCCTGGGTGAATTTATTTGAAGGTGAACCTAATTTATTGATTATTTCAAAGGCGCCCAGAACTTGTTCGTTGTTCATCAAGGGAACACTTATGACTGAGTGAGTGGGGAACTTTATTTTTTTGGAAATCGTATTGGTATAACGATTATCCTCTTCCACCTGGTTGGCGATAACCGGTTTTTTATTCTCTGCCACCCACCCTACAATACCCTGCCCCATTTCTATGGTTAGTTTTTTCAACTCATCCTTTTTCTTACCCAGAGCACTAAAGAAAAACAGTGAGTTACTTTTATGTTCCTTCAGCAAGATAGAACCGGCCTCAGCGGTTAATAATTTCATGGTATTGGAGATGATATTTTCCAGTAATTCCTCCAGGTTCAACGCCGTGCTTATCTCTTTTTCGATTTCAAAGAGAAGATCTAATTCGTACATTTTGTGTTCAAGTTTTACCTTGGTGTCCAGAAGTTCAATATTGCGGGAGACGGCTGACTGGTAAAGTCTGGCGTTTTCTATGGATACCGCAGTATGAGCCGAGAGGGTGGTTAGCAATTTTTCATCATCTTTATCAAATGGACCAGTTTTTTTGTTTAAGACCTGGATTACCCCGATAATCTCCTGTTTGCTGTTAAACACGGGATTGCAGAGAATACTTTTGGTCTTAAAACCGCTTTTTTTATCTATGCTATAGTGAAAACGATGGTCCTGGTAGGGATCGTCGGTGTTGATGGTTTCTCCATGCTGGGCTACCCAGCCGGCTAACCCCTCTCCCAGAGGCAACCTGATCTCCTGGATCTCCGGTCCCTGGATAATTTTGGACCAGATTTCCTGTTTTTGTTTATCGATGAGGAAAAGAGTGGTCCTTTCAGCCCCCATCAGCAGAGTGGATTTTTCCATAATAAGGGTTAAAATCCGATCCAAATCCAGGGTCGAGCTGAGAGCCAGGGCAATTTCCTGGATATCAGAGAACATCCGGTTCCTGTCATCCAACTTAGATTGAAGTTTCGCGAGTTTTTTATCAGTATTTTTTTTCATAGAATAAATTATACAGAAAAAATCGTTACAAATAAAATAAAAATTTTACGAAAGTCATTAAAATATTATTAACCTTCCCACTATCTAGTGCTATACAGTGCACTAGTTGCAGTCCGAGAAGTCACTCTAATGGGCCTGGCTCCAATCATCTCCAATGGAGATGTCCACTTTTAAGATAGATTCTAACTCAAATGCTCCTTCCATCTCTTCTTTTACCAAAGTTGTTACCTGGCCTATCTCCTCCTCTGGCACCTCCAGCAATAGTTCATCGTGAACCTGGAGCAATAGAGCAGTCTTAAGATTAGTGCGTTTAAGCGCTCTGAATACCCGCAGCATGGCTATTTTAATAATATCCGCGGCTGAACCTTGAATAATAGTATTAAATGCCATTCTACTGGCTCCGGCGGCTATGTTTCCATTGGAACTGTTTATTTCTGGTATAAGCCGATGCCGGTTTAAAATAGTGGATACTTTGCCATCTTTTTTGGCTTTTTCAATGGATTGGTCCATAAAAGACTTGATTCCTGGATAGCGTAAGAAAAAATTATCAATGTGCTCTTTGGCCGCTTTTCTGGTAATGTTAAGTTGATTGGCCAGACGAAAGGATGAGATGCCATATACCACGCCAAAGTTGATGTTTTTGGCTATTCTCCGGTCAGCATCAGTAATTTTGTCCGCCTTTTTACTCAAAATTTCCATGGCAGTACGGAGATGAATATCCTCACCCTGCTTGAAGGCCTGGATAAAGTGCTCATCTTTTGAAAGGTGAGCCAGCACCCGCAATTCGATTTGAGAATAATCGGCAGAAAGCAGTCTACAGCCTTCTCTAGGGATGAAAGCCGCTCTTATACTTTTCCCTTCAGTGGTTCTCACTGGAATGTTTTGCAAGTTTGGATCTGAACTGCTCAATCTTCCGGTGGCGGTGGCTGCCTGGTTGAAACTAGTATGGATTCGGCCGGTGGCGGGATTAACCAACCTGGGTAAAACATCAATATAGGTAGAAAGCAACTTGTTAAGGCTGCGATATTGGAGGATAAGACTGGGCAATTCATAGGTGCGGGCCAATTGTTCCAATA
>CAZTWC010000270.1:0-5086 GCA_964617105.1 uncultured Myxococcia bacterium | reverse complement strand
GAGGTGGTCAATGCAGTTCAAATACCGGTTATTGGTAATGGAGATATAGATACTCCTCAAAAAGCGGTAGATATGATGGAACAGACCGGCTGTCAGGGTGTTATGATTGGGAGAGCGGCGTTGAAAACCCCCTGGATATTTAGTTGCCTTATTGAAAAAGAGGGACAACTGGCCATTAAAGGGGAATTTGAGCAGATGAAGCCACTAACTTATTTCATCAAGCACTTGAACTTCAAAAAGGAGTTGGCATCCAATAAACTGTGGGCGGTTAAACAGTTACGCAAACATCTGCCCCTTTATTTGCGCGGTTTCAAAAACGCCGCCTCTATGCGGGCCCGGATATGCGCGGCAGAAACCTTTGAAGAGATTGAAAATATCGTCATATTTTAATTATCCGCCACACCCTCCGGAAGGAAACCGCCGCAGGTTTCAATTTACTAATCTATTTTTTCTCTATTTTTTCTCTTGACAAAGTGTTACAGTTTACTCATACTATATATGATATTCAATATATTTAAAGACCAAAATTCAAGGCTTATACAACTATTAAAGACCATAACATTTGGAGGATTTACCATGAAAAAACATCAGACAACGTTGATTGCTCGAATTTTTCTACTCTCTGTTTTATTTATTTTATTTTCGATTCCTGTTTTTGCTCATGAAAATCATGAACATAACAAGACAAATTCGGAAACGGTGATTGATGAGTTGATGGGAATGTCTTTGGAAGACCTTATGAATGTTAAAATTATGACAGCAACCCGATCTTTCAGAAAGATGAGTGAACTGCCTGTTACCACTTTTATTATTACGAGAGACGATATACTGGAAAACAACTACACTACACTTGTTGACGTGTTCAAAGACATGCCCGGCATAAAAGTTTCCCAGCCCGGCTCAGGAAACCTTGGAGAGATGTTTCTGATGAGAGGACTTATCGGGAATTATTATACCAAAATTCTTCTGAACGGAGTTCCTATTACCCCTTCTATTGTAAAAGGACTTCCCATTTCAGAGCAGATAAATATGAAAAATGTCGAAAGAATAGAGATCGCCTTCGGACCTGCATCATCGCTTTACGGTGCTGACGCAATGGCTGGAGTTGTGAACATCATTACCCTGAGCCCGGATTATAATTACACAGATATTTCCTTAATTAGTGGTGAAGTCGGATATCAATACTACAACCTTTTCCATTCACATATTTTTGATGTTGGAGAGGATAGGCTGAAATTTATCTTTTCAGGAAGTTTCAGCAGTAAATCAAATATGCAAATTTTAAAAGGACATGAGGAGGTCTATAACCGCGACATCTATAATGATACGGAAATGAATCCTTTTCCAAACAATATACCTTTGAAAATCGGAGATATCCCAAACAAGAACTACAGTTTGAATTTTCAGGCACTATACAAGGAGTTTAGTTTGTCCCTTGATCATATGTACAGAAGTGATCTCAGTTCACTCGGTCTTAAATCCCATCTCTATTATTATGATGATAGAGATGCAATCTGGGGAGAGGATATCAGCAGATTTACCCTTACACATCAAACACAGGCCTTTGATGAACTTTCCATCAACACTTACATCTCATATTTGAGATACAGAATGGATAACGAATCATATCTTAATTGGATTGTACCAATTACTAAAGATGGCGTTTTTGGTGAGCATAACAAAGCATACAAATATGAAGCCTCAGACGACATCACTTTTGAGAGTCATTGGGTATGGGATATATCAAAAGAGTTAGAGCTTGTGGGAGGAGTAGTATACACCTATTCCGGTGGTATTCCAAAGACTCCCGACCTCTCAAAACCTTTTGATGAAAGTTTGTATTCTATATTCGATGAGGGACAAATTAAAGGTGACGACTTAGGAATTCTTGGCGTAAAATCAGTAAATTATAGTAATCTCGGAGGTTTTCTTCAGGCAGGATATTATTCAAAACTCTTCGCTGTAATAGCTGGAGGAAGGTTCGACCATCATTCCGATTATGAAAACACTTTTAATCCCAGGGTTTCTATGCAGTACAATTTTATTGAAAACTCATCACTTCGTATATCCTACAACCAGGCTTTTAAAGCGCCGGCTCCTGCCTATATTCACGAAGTGTTTGGTGTTCCTAAAGGTGATAAAGTAAATTATAAGCATCTTCCAAACCTGGATTTAAAACCAGAAAAGGTAGAATCCTTTGAAATAGGTGCAAAAAGTTTGGTCAGCAAAAATGTTTCTGTGGAATTAATTGGTTTCTATAACAAGATCGACAGACTCATTACGATAAAAAACAAAGTTCCTGTGGATCAAAAACTTTATCCGAATTCCAAAGATGATGACCTGGCATCAACATGGATAAACGACGACGATGCACAAACCACTGTCATGGGAGTTGAAGGTAACATCAGAATAAAGACGAACTTAGTTAAAAATGCAAATATTGGAACAGATATCTATTTGAGTTATAACAAAGGAGAAGAAACTTTACCGGCTACTTTTGATGACAAAGGCAATAAGATAATTGAAAAACTTGATTTCCGGAAAATGCTTCCCGATTTTATTGGAAAAATCAGGCTCTGGACAAAACTTTATAATGTCTTGCATATTAATTTGGATACAATAGTATCTTCAAGCTGGTATTCAAGAGAATACTCACCGCTAATGATAAACAATAAAGTTGTAGAGAAGGATTACTATAATAACGATGGTTATATAACCTTTGATCTGATTTCAAATTACGAACTAATGAAAGATGTCAATATTTTCTTTGAGATAAGGAATATCACCGACGTAAATTATGGCGGTATTCAAGCCTATGACGGCTACAATCTTAAATACAATCCGCAAATCAAAAGAACAGTTTTCGGTGGTATCAGGACTACCTTATAATTGCACCAAAATTGTGTCTGGATAAGGTAACTGAATTCTACCACGTCAAAATTCAGTTGCCAAAACTCTCCTATCCGGATAATCTATCCTAATAAAGGCTGGAAGTTGCCTTTCTTTGTCTGTCAGTCCCTGGTTGATTCAACCGGAAGAACAGATAGCCATTATTACGGCTCTTTTCAACAGCAGAAATCAAATTATAGTATTGTTTTCCATACTTTTATCCATATTCCAAAACTTCAATCTATTAGTATATAAAGGAAATAATATGGGCTACAAATCTAACTCGGCATCGAAGACAAAAAATCTCTTTGGGTTATCGATGCCTAAATTCTCACCGGCCATTTTAGTGAGTTTGGTGTTTGTTGCCGGACTCTACGCCTGCAACAAATCGCACGGCGACGAAGAACAAGATAAGGAGATAACCGACCGGGGCGAAAAGCGGATAAACGTGGAGGTGATGAAGATAACCCCCCACCATTTAGAAGAGACCATGGTACTCAGAGGTATTGCCCGTCCCTTTCAGCATTTACAAATTTCAGCAGAGATCGGTGGACTGGTGGAAGCGGTTAATTTTAAAGAGGGAAGTGCCATTAAAAAAGGGCAATTGCTGATTAAAATCGACCGGGAGATGGCGGAAGTCCGGTTCAAACAGGCTAAGTTGCGGCATAAACAGGCTAAACAAGAATTTGACCGGGGAAAAAAGTTAAAAGGAAAAAGGCTGATCTCCTCCAATCAATTGGAAAAACTAGCAACTGCTTTAGAAGCAGCCAATTTGGAAATGGAAATCACCCGCCTGCAATTGGACAAGACAACCATCCACTCTCCCATAAACGGTATCGTTACCAAACAATTTTTACAGCGGGGAGAATATGCCAAGCCAACAGCGCCGGTGGCGGAACTGGTGGATATTGCCAAGATCAAAGTAATGGCTGACCTGCCGGAACGGGACTACCCCCATGTTAGAAAAGGGATGATGGTTAAACTAAAAGTAGCCGCCTTTCCCCTTCGTTTATTTAAAGGCGCCATTGTCAACAAAGGGGTGATGGCTAACACCACCAACCGGACCTTTCCGGTGGAAATTGTGGCTCCCAACCCAAACCGCCATATCGCTCCGGGCATGGAAATAAAAGTCCACATCGTAAAAAAAACCCATACACAGGTAATGGTAGTTCCCAGGGACGCCCTTATCGACAGCCTGGATGAAAAACGTTATATCTGGCTGATAAAAAAAGGAAACGTCGAGAAACGGCTGGTGGTAACCGGATATTCTGACGGCAACCGGATCATTGTAGTGTCTGGTCTGAACCCGCGTGACTCCATAGTGGTGGTGGGGCACAGGAGCCTGGTTGAAGGGGTTCCGGTTAATGTGGTAACCCAACACCAATGTTGCCAATTAGTTAAAAAACAATAAAAAATAGGCCTCTTTTTCTGATTAAATTCCGAAGTTTTGAGGCGCTGAGAACAAATTATGAAAATTACTGACTTTGCAGTTGAAAAACGAGCCGGCGTTTTTATCCTAATAGTCATTATCATCATCATGGGAAGCATCAGTTACCTTACCCTGCCCCGGGAAGGCGCTCCTGATATTGAAATTCCCATCATAATGATCACCACTCCCTATTTCGGAGTATCACCTTCTGATATCGAGACCCTGGTCACCCGTCCTTTGGAGAGAGAACTAAAGGATTTGCGTAATGTCAAGGTGATGGCCTCCACCAGCGCTGAAGGAGCCTCCATGATCCGGGTAGAGTTTGCTCCGCAAGCCAATCTGGATGAATCTATTCAACAGGTTAGAGAAAAGGTTAACCGGGCTAAAATAGATCTGCCCGAAGATGCGGAGGAGCCAATAATCCAGGAGATCTCTTTTAGTGATTTCCCCATTTTGATAGTCAATCTCTCGGCAAAATACGATTTGGTGCTGCTGAAAAAGGTAGCTGATGACTTACAGGATAAAATAGAAGGGATTAGCGGGGTATTGGACGTGTCCCTGGCTGGCGGTGTTGACCGGGAGATTCAAGTATTGATTAACCCTGATCGTCTCGCCCACTACCACCTGAGCCTGAACGATATTATCCTGGCCATCCGCTCCGAAAACATCAATATCCCTGGCGGAAACATAGAGATGGGTAACTCAAGTTACCTGATCCGAGTGCCGGGAGAATTTGAAGATATCAATCTCCTGGAGCAAGTGGTAATT
>CAZTWC010000269.1:1475-5100 GCA_964617105.1 uncultured Myxococcia bacterium | reverse complement strand
AATTTTCTGCAGGCTGCCTGGATATCGGTGAACCAATGGCTACACCGATTATTAAAGCCCTTAAAAAAAACATTATAAATAATGGCATAGCCATTCTGGATGCAGCCCCCGGTACTTCATGCCCGGCAGTGGAAGCGATTTCCGGCTGCCATTTTTGCCTGCTGGTGACCGAACCCACCCCTTTTGGACTTCATGATCTAAAATTAGCGGTTGCGATGTGCCGCCAACTGGAAGTTCCTGCGGCAGTGGTATTGAACCGCTCTGACCTGGGTGATAATAGCGTAGAAAAGTTCTGTGAAAAAGAAAATTTGCCAATTTTGCTAAAAATACCTTTTAACAGAGAGATTGCCATGGCCTATTCAGAGGGTAAAATGTTGCTTGAAAGCGTTCCCGGTTTTGCCGCCAATATCGAGCGACTAATAGAAGGTATCTGGGCCCGGCTGAAGGAGAAGGAAGAAAACTCGGTTTTTCCATCTGACCCGAAAGATAAATTTTGGCAGGCTGGAGTGGGAATATGAAACAGGTGATAATTATCAGCGGCAAGGGAGGCACCGGAAAAACCGTGATGGCCGCTGCTTTAGCCGTGATGGCTCATGAAAAGATAATCGTTGACTGCGATGTGGATGCCGCCAACCTGGAGTTATTGTTAAATACTGAATTACAGGAAAATTTTCCCTTCATTGGTGCTCCCAAAGCAATTATAGATCAGAGCCTTTGCATTAATTGTGGCCTTTGTATTGATCTCTGCCGTTTTGGTGCTATTGACATTGATGATCAAACCTACATCAATACCTATTCCTGCGAGGGTTGTGGTTTATGTCAAAATAGTTGTCCTGTACAGGCAATCAGTATGCCCGAGTCTCCCTGCGGCCAATATTTTATCTCCAAAAGTCCTTACGGACCCCTGGTTCACGCCCGCCTGGGAATAGTAGCAGAAAATAGTGGCAAACTGGTGACCATAGTCAGGCGGACAGCCATAGAGATGGCCGGCAATCTGAATAAAAAATTGATCATTATAGACGGTCCTCCCGGCACCGGTTGTCCGGTGATGTCATCCATAAGCGGAGTGGATTTGGCCGTTCTGGTAACTGAACCTACTTGTTCCGGGTTTCATGACTTTGACCGGATTCTGTCAGTGGCAAACCATTTTCAGGTTAAAACCATGGTGGTGATCAATAAATTTGATCTGAACCTGAAGCAAAGTAAAACTATAGAAGAATACTGCCGCCAGAATAACCTGGAGGTAATTGGTAAAATTCCCTTTGATCCGGCAATAGTGGATTCGGTAGTAAATGCCCGGCCACCAGTTTGTGGACCAGAATCCCCGGCTAAAAAAGAGTTTGAGAATATTTGTCAAAGATTAATTTATCAACTTGAACAATAGAAGGAGAAACAAGATGAAAATTTGTATACCCACCCAGGACGCCAATGGATTGGACAGTATGATTGAAAGCCATTTTGGCCGTGCCGATTATTTCACCTTTGTGGAAACCGATACCAACCAGGTTAATTCAATGGAAAATCGGGGATCCCATAAGGGCGGCAATCGGACTCCGGCTGAAATTATCGCGGATGAAAAACCCCAGGTGGTGATCTGTGGCGGCATGGGCCCCAGGGCGATCCAAATTTTTGAATCCAAACAGATTTCGGTGTATAATGGCGCCAGCGGATCGATTAAGAAAATACTGGATGATTTTCAGGCGGGCCGAATTCAAAGAGCATCCGGGGATACCGCCTGCCAGGAGCACGAACATACCTGTTAAACCTAACATCAGTAACTGGCTCGCGGACTGAGGTAGTTGCTGATGTTAGGTTAACTATGCTCTGAGTGAGGAGTGTTACAAATTGAAGGCAACTGCTTTTCCACCCAATACCGAGGTGATCCTTGACAGTATCGCTGACGGAGTCTTTACGGTGGATAAAAATTGGCAAATCACTTTTTTCAACCGGGCGGCGGAAGAGATCACCGGCGTCATGAGAGAAGATGCCATGGGCAGTTATTGCCATCACATTTTCCGGGCCAATATCTGCGAACAGGGGTGCGCCCTCAAACAAACCATAGCCAGCGGCCACCGGATCATCAACAAGACCATCTATATTGTCCGGCCCGACGGCAGACGTTTGCCGGTCAGCATCAGCACCGCTGTTCTGCGTGATCAGGAGGGCAATATTGTCGGCGGCGTGGAGACCTTCCGCGATCTCTCACTGATTGAAAATCTCCGCTCCCGCCTTATTCAGGAAAACTCTTTTCAGGATATTATCTCCCGTAACCACCAGATGAAAAAACTGTTCTCCATGTTGCCGGATATAGCCCGTAGCGAGAGTACCGTGTTGATCCAGGGCGACAGTGGTACGGGAAAAGAGTTGTTTGCCCGTTCTCTGCACCAGTTAAGTGGCAGAAAAGATGGTCCACTGGTAGTAGTCAATTGCGGTGCTCTCCCTGATACCTTGCTGGAGTCAGAGTTATTCGGGTACAAGGCCGGCGCTTTTACTGACGCTAAAAAAGACAAACCCGGCAGATTCGCCCAGGCTGAAGGAGGCACTATCTTCCTGGATGAGGTGGGAGATGTTTCACCCGCCTTTCAAGTCAAGCTGCTGCGGATTATCCAGGAGAAAACTTACCAGCCTTTGGGCAGCAATAAAACCTGCCGGGCCGATCTCCGGGTAGTGGCGGCCACCAACAAGAACCTATCTGAACTGATGGCCCAGGGCAAATTCCGCCAGGATCTGTTCTATCGGCTAAGTGTTATCGAACTGAAAATTCCCCCGTTAAAAGAGCGCAAGGAAGATATTCCCCTGCTGGCCAATCATTTTCTTCAGCAGCGCGTCAAACTCCAAGGCCGGGAGATGGTAACCATTTCTGACCAGGCCATGGCGGTTTTACTGCAATACCACTATCCGGGCAATGTTAGGGAGTTGGAAAATATTATCGAATACCTTTCGGTTTTATGCCGGGAGGAAACCATCCTGCCCAGTCATCTACCCGAAAGAGTGTGGGAAAACATACCTCCAGGGGAGAGAGAAACTCACGGACTTACAAACCAGCAGATGTTGGGAGAAAAAGAGAAATTATCCCATACCGAATACTTGGCGCCGGTCAAAATAAAAGAGATGGAAGAGATAGTAATCCGCCGCGCCCTGGAGCAAAACAACAACCATCGCCTGGCCACAGCCCGCCAACTGGGGATCAGCAAAGCCACCCTGTGGCGCAAAATCAAAAAATATCAGATCCGCATTGATTAAAAACCGAGACCGTTGTCACACTCAACCTCTCTTATCTGTAACAAAATATTACTCAGCCACTATTTTCCCGGCCTTCCAGGTTATTCCATAGCGTTTCATTTTACGCCACAAGGTGTTTCTGGAGATCCCCAAGGAATCGGCGGCCTTTTGCCGGTTGCCGTTGAAAGATTTGATGGCCTGGCGTATCACTTCGGTCTCGGCCATCTCCAGGGGCAGAGAAGAAACATCGGTGTCTTGAGCAAGAATTTTTGTCAAATGAGAAGGTAAATTTTCAAACTGAATGGTATCTCCCTTGCAAACCATAAAGGCGTGTTCAATGGTATTTTCCAATTCCCTGATATTGCCAGGATAATCGTACTTAATCAGCATAGCCAGCGTCTGG
>CAZTWC010000269.1:0-1465 GCA_964617105.1 uncultured Myxococcia bacterium | reverse complement strand
TAGATTAAAACGATGGATAAAATGCTGAATCAAAAGGGGAATATCCTCTCTCCTCTCTTTCAGGGGTGGCAGGGATAGACGGACAATATTCAATTTATAGTACAGGGCCTTGCGAAACTGTTTGCGGGTGACTTCAGCCGCCAGGTCCCGGTCACTGGCCACTATTACCCTGGCCTTTAATTTTACCGGTTGCTCCGCTCCAATTGGCTGAAAATATCCATCCTGTAGCACTTGCAACAATTTCACCTGCATGGCGGGAGACATCTCCTGGATATCATTGATAAAAATAGTTCCATCCCCTGCCTGGAAAAACCGACCCTCTTTATCATACTGAATTCCTTTAAAAGCACCATTTTTATACCCGTACATTTCAGCCTCCAACAGATCATCGGGCAGGGCTGCGCAGTTGATGGTCACAAAGGGTTTTTCTTTTCGAAAACTTATACTGTGGATAACTCTGGCTATCAACTCTTTGCCGGTTCCGGTTTCGCCTTCGATAATCACATTGCTGGAACTATCGGCCACCGCAGGAAGAATACTCAGTGTTCTTTTCATCTCATTGTTTTTACTGATAATATCTTCAAAAACATAAGATTTTTGCACCTGCTTGCGCAACTGGTTCACCAGGGAAATGTCTCTAAACATCTCTACTCCGCCTACAACCTCCCCGTTTTTTTTTATCAGGGCAGCGGTGGAGAGTTCAATGGGAACTTTGCGGCCATCTTTAATGGTGATTACTGTTTCACGCGCTTCAATTCTCTCCAGGGTGGTGATACTCTGTTGCAAAGGGCAAAAATCCTGACAGGTTTCAGCCTGAAACACCTGGTTGCACGGTCTACCGATAACCTCCTGCCGGCTATATCCGGTAATCTGCTCAGCCATCCGGTTAAAAGAAGTGATGCGACTGTCGCTATCAATAGTGAAAATCCCATGAGAGATGGAATCAAAAATCAGGGGAAAAAATTTGCTGTAATTTTTTGCGTCCATAATAATCCTTATACTAGGTAATGTTTTTTTAATTTTTTATGTCACATTGACATCAAACAAATTGCCACATATCATGTTACATTGTTTAACGCATGACACTAATGTGACATTGATGTCACGACCAATGTCGCCATATTGCATGATTGTCGTCATTATTTCATTCACTTCCTAACAGATTATGTTGATTGTTGCATTTTGCAAACTGCTATTACGATATTGTCACAAATTTAGCATATTGACAATATAGCGCATTTTCGTTTAAAATACAAACAGTATTCGATGGTAATATTGACAAATTTTCATCCGCCACCCATTCTGTTGCCCCTAAAGGGATCATCTGTGTAGTCGGAGTTGGAGTCGGCGTTGAAGTCAAATCCTGATGGGAATTAACATTGCGATTTATCTTTGATGAAATTGCCATTACCAAGTCACCTCCAATGTAAAACAGGGAGTTTTAGAGGACGTTTTGATGAATCAA
>CAZTWC010000268.1:0-5100 GCA_964617105.1 uncultured Myxococcia bacterium | reverse complement strand
TCCAAACTGTTTGCCAACACCTTCCGCCGGGCCGAGAGGCTGAATCTGGAGTTGGTTGACTCAAACACCAAACTGGAATCTGCCTATAACGAGATTGTAGCAAAAGAGCGGGCCCGCACCCTGTTTTTTCACAATACCTCACACGAGTTGAGAACACCCTTAAATGGGATCATTGGTTTCACCCAACTTTTAGCCAGTGGCCGGTATGGCAAGTTGGGCCAGGCAGCTGTGGCCCAGGTGGGTAAAGTTCAAAAATTGGCTGATTCACTCAAGATGCAGGTAAACACTATTTTGGATTTGGCCAAAGCTAAAAAGGGAGAGTTGTCTTTAGAGTTGAGCCGGATTAGCCTGGATGAGGTGGCTGAAGAGTGCCGGATTTTAGCCCAGGGGCTGATAACCGATCATGCTCATAATTTCTTTGATATTAAAGTTGCCACAGAGGGGCAGAATTTTGTCAATGACAAAGAGAAATTGCTAACCATTTTGCGCAATTTAATCGGCAATGCTTTTAAGTTCAAAAAACTGGACCAGGAAAATCGGGTGGAGGTGCAATTAAGCCTTAAAGGTAACAATATCTCCCCCAAAGATGCCACCCAGGATGATGTGGAGGAGAAGAATTTAACTAAAAACTTAAATAAAAATCAGGACGACAGCATCCAGGTCCTGACTATAAGAGTTTCAGACACTGGCATCGGCATTCCTAAGGAGCATTTAGGCCGGATTTTTGAGGAATTCAAGCAGGTGGATGGCGCTGCCCGCCGCTCTTTTGAAGGGACAGGGTTGGGGCTGGCCATGGTCAAGAAGATTGTTGATTTGATGGGAGGTAAAATCAAAGTTGAATCACAACTGGACCAGGGCACTACTTTTATAATTACCATACCTGAGCAAACGCAAACCAAAGATGGAGACGTGCTTATAGTTGAGAAATCCTTTGCAGATAAAACAAAACCTCAGAAAGATATCGTCTCAGCTGGGGAGCAAGACCACGCTGATATTGATTTAGCAGCTCAGAAGTCAGAGGAGGCTGGGACTGATAAGGATTTATTAGCCGGGAGTGGAACTCAGGAATACGGAGATAGTGATACCCCCAGTCATAATTTGGCCTCTTTTTATTCAGAAGATAATGGTCAATACACTATTTTGGTGGTTGACGATATCCAGATCAATGTGGAGGTGATCTCTGAACTTCTGCGGGCCGCTGGTTATAATGTAGAAGAATCTTTTGGGGGGCGTGATGCTCTTGATAAGATAAAAAATAGCCCTCCGGATCTGCTGCTTTTGGATCTGATGATGCCCGATGTGTCGGGTGAAGATGTTCTCCAGGCTGTTAGGAAAGATGAAAGATTAAAGGAGTTGCCGGTAATTTTGGTGACTGCCCGGGCCTCTAAGGAGGATAAACTGCTGGGGTTGGGCATGGGTGCCGATGATTATCTGGCCAAGCCCATCATCAGCGAGGAGTTGCTGCTTAGGGTGCGGGGAATATTGACCCGGCTGGAGTTGGCCAAGGCCATGCAAGTATTGGTCAGCCAGCAGAGCATGTCTCAGGTAGGGTATGTGATGGAGGATCTGGCCCGGGAACTAAAAGATCTTCACACCGCAGTATTAAACGGATTTACTGCCTCCAAAGAGCCTTTGACCAACCAGTTGCAGAGTTTTTCTCCTCTGCAGCCCTTTTTTCAATCATTTTTGCGGGGATTATTTAATCCCAACACGGTTTCTACAAAAGAAAAACGGCAAAGGATGGCCTCTCACCATTTGTCAGTTGGTCTCTCTCCAAACCAAAAAAAAGATTTGCAGATTATAAACGCCCTTATAAGCGAACTGGAGATGGATGAGGATTTTCAATTGCAACTGTGGGAGAGCCTGAAGAGCCTGGAAGAGGAGAGTTTGACCTCTTTACGGGATACATTGGAGACCATCCGCTCTTTTGCGGTTATGCAGGAGGGAGCCCGCATCTCTAAAGAGATGCTGCAGAGTGTATTGCAGCATATCCACAACAGTCTCAAGGGTCAGGCGCCAGGATTGCGGCAGAGTTATATTTTGGTGCTGCGTCTGTTGGAGAGCCGGTTGACCAGGTCCCAAATAGCGGTTGAGATGGAGATAGGTGAGGAACTGGGTCAGGGAGTTGATCTTTACCAGGTGCCCCAGATGCTGTTTAACCTAATCCAGGTGGCCCAATCTATTCTGGCGGATGGAGATTTGAGCAAAAAACGGATAAACATTACCGCCAGCCAGGAAAATGGCTGTTTGGTGAACCACATAACCTTGCCCGGCCTATTGCTGACCGAAGATGAGATCAGAGAGTTGGACCATGGTGGAGATGAAGGGCAGAGCAAACCCGGCCTCTATCTTAGCCATCGTTTGATTCAAAAACGAAGCGGCTATTTAACCATAAATTGTGTCAACGGTTCCACTTTGTTTGAACTGGGAATTAAAGGATAAGTTAGATTTTAGACACTTCCTGCTTTTAATCCCCTTAAAATGATAATGAAAAAAATCATGCTAAAAAGAAATTCTTATTATTTGGCCACCCTAATATTTTTGCTTTTAGTCTCCTGTGGCCAAAATTTTTCCGGCCAACAGCCACCAACAGCCAAAGATGGGGTGTTAGACCTGTCAAGCTGGGATTTTACCCAAGATGGGCCGGTTAACCTGCGGGGTGAGTGGAAGTTCAAGTGGATGGAGGATAAGCCTGAGTTTGCTTTACCTGATTTTGATGATTCTAAATGGGAAACCATAAAAGTGCCGGGTTATTGGGAGCATAAGACCGGAAAAGGCCAGGGATTTGGCTGGTACAGGCTGAAGGTGGAAATGCCGGAGTCAAGTTTGTCAAATGACATTTTGTCAATCTATTTAAAAGAGATATTTACTTCTTCCATAATCTATGTAAACGGCCAAAAATTGGCCCAAACCGGCGATCCAGGTACCTTAGAGCAGGAAACCCGGCCTCAAATGTTACCAGTGTTAAAAAAAATCCCAGATAATAGCATCACCAATATCTCCATTGCTATCAAGGTTGCCAATTTTCACTATAGGCAAGGGGGGGTGTTTGGTAACTCTCGAATAGGTTGGTTGAAAAATATTTACCAAGAACGTTGGTATCAAGACATCCAAGATCTAATAGTTTTGGGGATATTGCTGATGATGGCTTTATATCACTTTCTTCTATATATTGGCCGTAGGGAGGAGATAGGATATTTTTGGTTTGGACTATATTGTCTGCTGTTTTTTAACCGGCTGTTTTGTACATCTTTTTATTTTGAGCGGCTGTGGCCTGACGCTGATCTGTTTTCATTACATTTAAAACTAGAGTACTTGACTCTGCCTCTAGGAGGTGTGTGTTTAACTTATTTTATTCGCAGTCTTTTCCGTCAAGAGGTGAATGCTTTTGTTGTCAAAACAGTTGCGGTAACAGGGTTATTTTTATCGCTGTTAGTCGTATTTTCCCAACCACTGTTTTTTACTCAGTTTGTTTATCTTTTCCAAATTCATATGGTTTTTTATTGTGTCTGGCTGATTTATATAGTTATAAAGTCTTTTTGGCATAAACAGGAAGGTGCTCTTTACATAATGCTGGGTGGGTTTATTTTTATGTTGGCAGGCTTCAATGATATTCTCCATAGTCTGCAAGTTATAAAGACTTTTTATGTTGGACCATATTGTTTAGTGCTATTTATTTTCTCCCAATCGGCAGTTTTATCCATGCGTTTTGCCAACACCTTCCGCCGGGCCGAGAAACTAAACATTCAGTTAGAATCTGCTTATAATGAAATTGTAGAAAAAGAGCGGGCCCGCACCCTGTTTTTTCATAATACTTCACACGAGTTGCGGACTCCTTTAAATGGGATTTTGGGTTTTACCGAGTTAATATTGGGCGGCCGTTTCGGTCAAATCCCTAAAAAAGTGTCTGAACAGGTCAATAAAGTCAACCGCCTGGCCGACACTTTAAAAATACAGGTCAACACTATTTTGGATCTGGCCAAATCGAAAAAAGGGGAATTAAAACTAGAGGTCAAGTCTTTATTTTTACAAGAGATTAAAGAGCAATGCCAGGCTTTGGCCCAGGGTCTGCAATTGCAACACCGGGACAGTGAGTTTGCCGCCAGATTTTCTTGGCCAGAGAAAGATGGCTCATCTCAATTTATTGGTGACCAGGAAAAAATTCTAACTATTTTACGTAACTTGCTGGGTAATGCCTTTAAATTTTGCCGCCGGGAAGAGAAAAACCAAATAAGACTGGAAATAGAGTTATTATCGCCAACCAATATTTTGCAGATAACAGTTTCAGACACAGGCATAGGTATTCCGCCAGAACAAATAGATAGTATTTTTGAGGAGTTTAAGCAAGTTGAAGGAGACGCCCGCCGTTCTTTCGAAGGTACTGGCCTGGGATTGACCATGGTAAAGGATTTTGTCGATTTAATGTCGGGAAAAATTAAAGTTACTTCAACCCTAAACCAGGGGACTACTTTTCAGATTGAGATCCCCTCTCAGTCAGAAGAGGCATTGGCAAAAACCTTAGAAACCAATAGACTCGCCAGTTTGGAAGAAGATATTTATCACGAGAGTTTAAGCCGGGAGGGAGGTGCTCAATCACGAGAATCAATAGACGAGATGGATAAAAGTCAAGAAACCGGTGCAAAAGAGGAAGATTTATATAGAGCACCGTCCGATATCTTGCCTCAGGCTGGTTTGGATCTAGATTCTTCAATGTTTAAAATATTAGTGGTTGATGACATCCAAATAAACGTGGAGGTAGTGTCTGAGCTTTTGCGCAGTCACGGCTATATGGTAACCGAAGCTTATGGCGGCCGTGATGCTTTGGAGCAGATCAAATCGGATCGGCCCGATCTGGTGCTGTTGGATTTGATGATGCCCGATGTATCAGGCGAAGATGTAATAAGAGAGGTAAGATCCAATGAATCTTGGCAGGATTTACCAATTATTATTGTCACTGCCCGGGCTTCCCAAGATGACAAAATATTGGGATTGCAGATGGGGGCTGATGACTATATTGCCAAGCCTATAATCAGTGCGGATTTAATACTTAGAGTAAATAGTATTTTAACCAGGTTGAATTTAGCCTGCAAAGCAGCGGTG
>CAZTWC010000267.1:0-5114 GCA_964617105.1 uncultured Myxococcia bacterium | reverse complement strand
AGGTATCGGCAGTATTGGCTTTTACCAGAGGTCTAATACCGGAAAAAGCACTGAGAATATCCTTAACTGTCGGCGGGGTGGCCAGGTAGTCGTGGGCGTTTTCAAGGATAAAATCGATCTCCTTCCGGCTAACCTTAGGCTCCAGGCTGGATTTTTCAATGGGAGTATCAGTAGTTCCAATCAAGACCTTATTTTGCCATGGTATGGCAAAAAGAACCCGGCCATCACTAGTGTGGGGAACCATAATGGCGCTGTCACCCGGCAGAAAAGATCGATCCAGCACAATATGAACTCCAGTGCTACCAGCCACCATATCCGTGGCCTCTTTATCGTCCATGCGGCGAATATTATCGGTAAAGGGACCGGTGCAGTTAATAACCACCTTGGCCGGAATTTCAAATCCCTCATCGTTTTTGGTCAGGTTAAGCACCCCGCAGTAATTTGCCAGGGTAGCGCCCTGCTCTGCCGCGGTTTGAACCATATTGACCAACATGCGGGCATCATCAAATTGGCCATCGTAATAGATCACTCCACCCCTGAGGCCTTCGGTTTGGATAGTTGGAATCCGTTTTTTGGTTTCTTTCACATTGAGCAGTTTACTCCGGCCAAAACCATAGCGAAAGGCCAGCATATCATAAACCTTCATGCCAATACCGTAAAATGGAGCTTCCCACCAGGTGTAATTGGGTACTATAAAAGCCTGATCCGTCACCAGGTGAGGAGCATTTCGTCTCATTATACCGCGTTCTTTTAGAGCGCCCATTACCAGGGGAACATTGCCCTGCTGTAGATACCTCACTCCGCCATGCACCAGTTTTGTGCTTCTGCTGCTAGTTCCTTTACCAAAATCGGACTGCTCCAAAAGTAGCACATCATAACCTCTGGAGGCGGCATCCAATGCACCGCCCACTCCAGTAGCGCCTCCACCGATGAAGATCATATCCCAGGGGCCCTTGTGTTCCTTGATTCTAGCCAGCATCTCATCACGGTTCATTTTCTACACTCCTCCCTACGTCAGTTTTCTATTACGGACGCACACACAACGCGTTAAAATATTGCTCTTTACATATTTATTGTTGAACATGCCATTTTTTATCTTTTCACCAAACTTGTGTATTTTGTCATTATATCTTCTCAGCCGCAAGTAAAATATTATTGCATCTCTCCAAAGTTTATTGATTTTAATAACACTTTACAGTAAAGGCTCAATATTCTCGCGATAATTTTAAACATATATTTGATTGACACGAATTTTGTGGTTGATAAAATATCCAGGTTGTCAACCGAATTTTAAGGAGAACAATTAAATGGAAAATGTAAAAATTTATCGGGATAATAACGGTGTAAGTCACATCGAGTCAAAAACCAAAGAAGATATCTGCTGGGGCATTGGTTTTGCTCATGGCCAGGATCGAGGGTTGCAGATTTTGTTAATGAGAATTTTAGGTCAGGGCAGATTGAGCGAACTATTAGATTCCAGCGAAGAATCTTTGGCCATTGATATTTTTTTCCGGCGTATGGGTTGGTGTAATAAGTGCACTGAAGAGATTGGCAAACTCAGCCCTCAAGCCCAAAAATATTTGAACTGTTACTGTGACGGCATCAATGCCGCTCTGGAGAAAAAATATCCCTGGGAATTTAAACTAATGGGATATAAACCGGAAAAATGGCAGCCAGAGGATATTATTCTCTTTTCCAGGATGATAAGTTACTTGACTTTGGCCCAGTCCCAGGCGGAGATAGAGAGATTGTTGGTGGAGATGGTTCAGGCCGGGATTGCCAAAGATTTGCTGGAGGAACTCTTTCCCCAACTTTTAAAGGGGTTGGATATTGAACTTTTAAAAGAGGTGAAACTGCAAGAGCGGATAGTGCCGCCTAACCTGTTATGGAACATAGCGGCGCCCAGGGCGATGGCTTCCAACAACTGGGTAATAAGCGGCGATAAAACCGCTTCTGGTAAACCTATGCTGGCCAATGACCCTCACCTGGAGACAAATAGGCTGCCAAATGTTTGGTATGAGGCGGTGTTAAAAAGAGATAAGGGGTATGTTATGGGAGCCACCATGCCCGGTCTTCCCGCTATCTTTTCCGGCCGTAACCATCATTTGTCCTGGGGAGTTACCTATTCTTTTATGGATACCATTGATTCATGGATAGAGAAATGTAAAGAGGGGAAATATTTTCGAGAAGAGGAAGGCTGGCAGCAGTTTACAGTTAGAAAAGAGGTTATTAAGCGCAAAAAGAAACCCTCTTTTGAACTTATCTGCTATGAAAATGATCACGGACTTTTAGATGGAGATCCTTTTCAGGACGGTTACTATCTTTCCACCAAATGGTCGGCAGCGGAATCGGGAGCAGTTTCAGTAGAACAGGTTTTGAATATAATGGAAATCGAGCAGGTTGAAGAGGGGATGGATGCCTTGGGCCGGTTAGAGACCTCCTGGAATTGGGTATTGGCTGACACCAAAGGCAAAATTGGTTATCAAATGTCTGGTTTGATGCCCAAGCGGGCTGAGGGGATCAGCGGTTTGGCGCCAATGCCCGGCTGGCTAAAGGAGTATGACTGGCAGGGTTTTGAAAATCATGGCAATTTGCCCCGGGTTATCGATCCCAAAGAAGGCTATCTGGTTACTGCTAATAATGATCTCAACCAATATGGCCAGGTAAAACCGATAAATTTGCCCATGGGACCTTACCGGGCCGAACGTATAGCCTCTCTTTTGGAGCAAGGTGATAAGTTTGCGATGGAAGATATAGGCAAAATGCACTATGACCTCTATTCCACTCAGGCGGAAGCCTTTATGGGCATATTATCTCCTCTGCTGCCAGATACTTCAGCCGGTCAGTTATTAAAGAATTGGGATTTGAAATATACACCCGACTCCGAAGGCGCCTATCTGTTTGAGCAATTTTATAGGGCTTTGTACAAAGAGGTGTTTGCGACCAAAGGATTTGGAGAAGATGTTTATCAGCACCTGGCTCTGGAAACCGGGATTTTTATCGATTTCTACCTAAATTTTGACCAGATACTACTAAAAAAGGAATCTTTGTGGTTTGGAGAAAAAAGCAGAGAGGATCTATTCAGCCAGGTTGCCCAAAAAGCACTTCAGGGACCGGTCAAGCCCTGGGGAGAAAATCAGCAGATAATACTCAGCCATATTTTGTTTGGCGGCAAACTACCCAAGTTTTTGGGCTTTGACCGGGGGCCAATCACCATCCCCGGCGGAAGAGCCACCATCAGCCAGGGCCAGATTTACCGGAGCGCCAACCGCACCACTTCTTTTGTACCATCATTTAGAATGATAACCGATATGGACACTGATCAGTGTCATACCAACATGGTGGGCGGACCTTCAGACCGGCGTTTTTCCAAATGGTATTGCTCTGATTTGAAAAATTGGCAGGAAGGGAAGTATAAAATACTCAAGAGTTAGAAAAATCCGGCTGCATCTCGGCTAACGTTGTTGCCAGCAGCAAAATCATCCTCGACGTAGAAAACCTACGACTGTGGTGATTTTACTGCCGGCGCCTAGTTATCCGAGCGCAGCCGGATTTTTTTGTTTAATTAGGTAATGGCTGCATCTAGACTAACAAACCATTAATTACTAGTTTTCAGTATTTTCTCAATTTTGGATGAGATGGCATTGAAATCGGTTGGGTTTGCCACTCGTTCACCATTTAAAAACATTGTTGGGGTGCCGCTCACTGCAACTTTATTTGCAATCTCCATGTCTGTTTTAATTTGTTGGGTGAATACACCTTCATCCAAGGCTTTTTTGAACTTTTCAACATCTAAACCCAGTTGTTTGGCATAACCATTCAGAGAATCACGATCCAATTTCTTTTGATTTTCAAACATAATGTCGTGGAATGGCCAAAATTTTCCTTGTGCATCAGCGGCCAATGAAGCCTGGGCAGCAATATTAGCATTCTTGTGAAAAGAGAGCGGATAGTTTCGAAAAACAAACCGGACTTTAGATGAATATTTTACCTTTATTTGGCTGGCTACTTTTGCAGAGCGCGAACAATACGGACATTCAAAGTCGGAAAATTCGACTATAGTAACTTTGGCATCTTCCGGGCCAAAAGACGGAACTTTTCCTTTTTCTATCAAGGCCCGTTTTTCAGCATCAAGAGGTTTATTGGCATTTTCCATTTTTTTCAACTCAGCCAAAACTTTGGGATACTCAGCCATCATACGGGTACATTGTTCTGGAGGGAAATTACCGGTTTTAGCTTTGACCATCGCGCAAGTTTTAGTTTCTGGCCCCAGGTCACTACATAATTTTGTAACTAACTCATCACACTTTGCCCGTTGGGCTTTAATTTGTTTTTTGGTGTAATCCAAATTGGCCATAGCTTCTACACAGGCCTGGGGTGGAAGTATTTCTGCGGCAGTTTTTATGGACTGGCAGGAACTTGAGGTGGGGCCGGTTTCTTTGCACAAAACCTCAGCATAGTTCTTACAAGAATTAGCATCTGCCTTAGGGGTGGTTTTTTTGTTGCCACTACAGGAAACAGCTATGACCAAGATCATCAAAATAAATAGTTTTCTCATGGGTTTTCCTTTTTTAAGTTAGTTGCCGTTGAATAAGCAAAATAAAGTTTGTTATTATACGTAAACTATGGCCAGACAGCAATAACATTTTTATTTTTATTTTCCTTATATCTTCCCCTCTCTCCTTCGGGTATACAAAGGTTTTCGGGAGGTAATTATAAGATATCGGATATTTTCCCATCGCGGAGTTTGATTACAAAATCGGCCTGACGGGCCAATTCCAGGTCATGGGTGGCCATGAAAAAGGTGATGCCCGATTGAATAAATTCCTTGAAAAGACTGGCAATGATAACTCCGTTACGGGTATCCAATTTTCCTGTTGGTTCATCGGCCAGGACAATGTCCGGACCATTTGCCAATGCCCGGGCAATGGCTACCCGCTGCATCTCTCCCCCCGATAGTTCGCTTGGTAGGTGATTGAGACGTGGCTTCAGCCCCACCAGGTCTAGCAATTTAGTCGCCCTTTCGCGACGTTTCTCCCGGCGGCTAAAAACCATGGGTAACGCCACGTTGTCCAGGGCGGTCAATTCGGGAAGCAAATAAAAATTCTGAAAAA
>CAZTWC010000266.1:0-5134 GCA_964617105.1 uncultured Myxococcia bacterium | reverse complement strand
CCAAAAAAAGAAGGCATCTAGAATTGAGATGGACTCAAGGGGGGGCTTTTTCTAAAAATGGACACTTGTATATCACCTCTAGTAATAAACCGGATTCATCTCGGGTATTTCGCTCTGGGCTGCACGGTTTTGATGTAAATACTGGAAAAAGAGAGGTCTACCACTATATATCACAGTCCCGCTATTGTTACACTCATCTTTTAAGTCAAGATTATACCTGTTATTTCAACCTGGAAACCCAGGGAATATCTATCTATGACTTTAATAGTCATGATGAAAATAAATCAAGTCAAAACCGAGCAAACTCTAATATCCCCATCCTGGATAAAATAAAAACGCCCTGGCGCCTCCAGGGTCAAATCCATATCCTCCAATTAAATAATGATGTTTCACCGGCTCACGATGATGTCCATATTCTCCATCTAGAAATTAAGAAGAATAAGAGTAAATAGAAAAGAAAAATCGGAATGGAGGCCATATCGCCTATTTTGGAATAGAGTGTGGAGGGGAGTTTTGGTTTTGGCACCAAAGCCATCAAAGTTTCTCTTTGATTCAAACCTATCTGTTTTATTATTTCACCGGTTGGGGAAATAAAGGCGGAAAATCCAGTGTTAGTTACCCGGATAAAATACTTTCCGTTTTCAACCGCCCTCCAGCGGGTCAAGTATAAATGCTGCCAGGGTTCCAAAGTATTACCAAACCAGGAGTCATTGGTTATATTGATAAAATAGTGCACATCATGTTGAGATTGAGCCTGGATTAAACCTGAAAATATCGCCTCATAACAAAGAGATACCCCTACCTGCAAATTGTTGTTTAGATAGATCAATCCCTCTTTTTTACCTTTTGAAAAATGGCTCATGGCCGGAAACCATTTTTTTAATTGGGGAAAATAATCAAATAGGGGAATATGTTCGCCAAAGGCTATTAAGATCCTTTTTCGATATTTCTGTATTTTCCCCTGACCGGTCACCGGAAAATAAAACATAGTATTATAGGTGATATATTTCCGTTTTGAAAGATGACCGGCTGGTAACGGGTCGTGATCATAAGCGCCGGTTATCAATGGAACCTTCCATTTGTCAATGGCTCTTTGTAACTTACTCACCCTCCGAAAATCCCAATCCACTCCAACCGGAAAGGCATTTTCCGGCCATATAATGAGGTCTGGACGTTCTTTAGTTTCTTTAAGTTTTTTAGAGGTCAAAGTTATATATTCATCAATAGCCCAATCCACTATTTGAGACAGTTTCTTTCCTTTTTTAGTCTGGTTGGCAGCAATTTTCCATAAATCACCAATATTTCCCTGCACCATAAGGTGGGTTATAACTTTGCCATCTTTCCGGGTTATTTGGTCCAGGTCAGCCTGTTTAGAGTATTTTCCCGCCAATCCTCCTATATAAATAGACACAAACAGCACAGTCACTATTGACAGAAAAACTATTTTGGGCTGAATCTTTTTTTGCACCATAGCATAACAAAAAATCGAAGCCAAAATAATCAGTATGGTATTAGCGCCTTTTTGTCCCACCAAAGAAGCAATTTGGATCATGTTTGCAGAGATACTCCAACCGTCCACCATGAGCCAAAGAAACTGTTTAGGGTAGATTAGTTGTAAAAAGGAAAATATGGCGGGAAAAACTATGAGTAAACTATACTTTTTATCCAGAGAATATCTGCGGGTAATATAATAGGTGATACACCAGGCTATCGGCCAATCTAAAAAATGGTAAGCCGAATATCCTAAAAATAGCAAAGAACTGAAAGGAAAACCAATATTACCGAATATCCGGATAGTTCCTTCGATCCAATAAAAACCGGTTAACCCAACTAAAAACTGGGTAAACCAGGTCCAGGCAAACACTCTTGATATTGATTTTTTTTCCCGGACAACTAAATACTGGAAATAGATACAAAAGATGGCCAGAAACCACAAAGAAGGCAGGCGGGGATTAAGACTCAAACCGAATAGCAGGGAGGTGAGAGCAGAGAGTAAAAAACCTTTCACCTCTTATATACCTTGGGTTTGCTTCCCCGGGCGTCATAAATATAGGTTTTGCCCCTGATTCGCTGGTATTCAAAGTAGGTTATTTTCCGGCCAGACTCTTTTTTAAAGAAAAAGGTATCACCAGGCTGCACATTCCGGAAAGTGTACAGAGACTTAAAATGATTAAGCATTTTAAATATTTCAGCCCGTTTTATCATATTTCTGGAGAGAGCGGTGATAAAATTCTCCCCGGTCTGAATAGAACCCCGGGATAGGGATTTTGCAAATCCTGGTTTGTTTTTTAAAGAGATTATGGGAATCCGAGCCTCTTTTCCAGCCAGGCGCATTTTGTATTTTCTTTTTTGGGCTTTCTTTCGTTTTCGATCTTGGTCGAAATTTTTTCTGGCCGCTATCTTTTTCTCTTTTCCCACCAGATCCTTTCCTGGAGGTTTTTTTGGCTTTTCGAAACCCGCGATAATATGCTGAGTTTTTCCGTTAAAATCAAAAACAGTAAAAAAAACCAGGTTAACCACTACAAGCCCTAATACAATCATAAGGGGAAAATTGCGTACCTGTTTTTTGATAAACTTACGCTGTTTGGTCTTTGGCTTTTGCCGGGAAAGCATTGAATGTTTATACTGTTTTTTAGTCATTTTGAGACTGCGTAGCAAGCAACGGTTACAACGAAGGTTGAGCGTTCATTCTAAGCGAGGGTCTGGGGGGTGTCAAGAAAACGACTAAAATTTAATCCGAAAAGTGTATTGAGAATCATCTTCCTCTTCCTGGGAAATTACTTCTTTCATAAAGGGAAGATTCTTTGCGCCGGCGTTTTTAGAGCGATGTACCGGAGTGTGTTTTCCGGTGTCCATGCGAATGGCGTCTTTTGGACAGGCTTCTACGCAAAAACCGCAATAGATGCAACGCATAGAGTCGATAACAAAACGCTGGGGTTGCTTTTCAATTTGCGGATCATCATGTGCTTCAGCTGTTATATGGATACATTGAGCTGGGCATACAGTAGCGCACATGTAGCAAGCTACACATTTGGGAGAGTCATCTTCCCGTTTCAATAAACGGTGGATTCCCCGGTAGCGCTCAGGATATTTCCGTTTCTCATCCGGATATTGGATAGTAAAAGGGTACTCTCCCTGGGGCGGTTTCTTGTTTACCAACCGTTCCCAACCAAATATCCACACATGTTTGGGAAAATTGTATAAAAAATGCTTGGTGGTGGTATAAAAACCCCGGGCAACTTCAAAGAGATAAAGTCTCTCCCACATGGTCATCTGGTTAGTTTTTCTTACCTTGCGAATATTGATCATTTTGATTTCCTTATGGAAATAATTTCGTTGCTAATTCAGAAACAGCACAACAATTCCGGTAATGGCAATATTGAGCAGGCTCAACGGAAGAAGGACTTTCCAGCCCAATCCCATCAGTTGATCATACCTGAACCGGGGTAAAGTCCAACGCAAAGTCTGTAATACCCAACACACAAATACAGTTTTTAAAACAAAAGTCAAAATCTGGAGCACCACTATCAACCAGGTCAATCCTGCAGGGAATAGTAGTTTTACTCCAAGAGGAAAATGGAATCCATCGGCTAACAGGTAAGGCACTTGCCATCCACCCAGAAAAATAGTAGTGACTAGCATTGAAATAATCACTATTTCGATAAATTCAGCAACCATAAACATGCCAAATTTCAAACCGGAATATTCCAGAAAATAACCTATAACTTCTGGTTCACCCTCTGGCAAATCAAAGGGTGTTCGCTTAATTTCTGCTATGGCGGCAATTAAAAAGAGGATAAATCCCAGCGGTTGCACCACAATTCCCCACTTGGGAATCACGCCCCAAAGTAATTCACCCTGTCCTAGCACCATTTGGTCCAATCTTAGGGTCTGAAAAATCATGCATACGCCAATAATGGTCAAACCCATGGTAACTTCATAGGAGAACATCTGGGCACTGGCCCGCAACCCGCCCAAAAGTGCCCACTTGTTGTTGGAGGACCAACCTGCCAAGACAGTACCGTAGACACACAGAGAGGAGAAGGCAAACAGGAAAAGAATGCCCACATCCAGGTTTGCAACTTGCAACTTGATGACCCGGCCAAAAACGGTAATATCCGGTCCAAATGGAATGACAATAAAAACCAGTAAAGCTGGAAACATGGCCATAAAAGGGGCCAAATGATGTAGAAATTTATCGCCCCGGGCTGGTAAAAAATCCTCTTTTAGGATCATTTTAAAAGTATCGGCTATTGGATGGAATAATCCGGCCAGGGTAAAGCCTTTAATACCGGCCCTGTTGGGTCCGATCCGGTCTTGCATGAAGGCGCTTTGTCGCCTTTCAGTATATACCAGAATTACCGCCAAATTCATGCAAAATCCCAGCATGAGCAATAACTTGATCACATCTGCTACAAAATAAGTAAAATCATATCCCATTATTAAATCTCCCGGTTTTTATTACCTGTCGCACTCACCGCCCACCATGTTTACAGTGCCAAAGGTGGCGATAATATCGGGTATCATATGTCCCCTGAGTAATCTGGGCATGGCTGATACAATAGGAAAACATGGAGGTCTAACTCTACATCGATAGGGGGTTCCGCTTCCATCGGAAACAATATACCAGCCCAATTCTCCATTGCCAGCCTCAGTACTGCTGTATATCTCACCCGGCGGGGTTTCGATTCCATCGATTACCAATTTGAAATGGTGTGCCAAACTCTCAAAGTTGGCATATACCTTGTTTTTCTTCGGCAAAGTTATATTGGTATCTTCAATGATAATTGGCCCTTCTTCCATCTGCTCCAATGCCTGACGGATAATGCTGGCCGACTGTCTCATCTCCTCCAACCTCACCAGATAACGGTCGTAGTTATCACCTTGCAACCCTACGGGAATATCAAAGTCAAAACGGTCATAGACCAGGTAGGAATTGTCTTTCCGCACATCGTATGCTACGCCGGTAGAACGCAGGGCTGGCCCGGTAAATCCCCAGTTAATGGCCTCTTCAGCTGATATAATCGCCACATCTTTCATCCGGTCGATAAAAATGCGGTTTTTGGTGAGCAAAGCCTCGAAATCGGACTGCATCTCCAGCATGTGGTCTAACACTTGGTTTAACTTTTCGGCA
>CAZTWC010000265.1:0-5147 GCA_964617105.1 uncultured Myxococcia bacterium | reverse complement strand
GAAATAGATGGAAAAAGAGACAAATAGTTGTTTGCCAATTATGCACCGAAAGCACGGTGTATTAATAAAGAATTTATTTTTCCGTTTTTTTAAGGACATTAAATACTCTTTTGAGGATATTGAAGTGGTACAGCAGGCCGCTCAAAAGGGACCCGTTATCTATTTCATGCGCAACTATTGCTATATAAATTTTTTATATTTGAATTATGCTGCCCTCGAATATGAATTGCCCCTGGCCTTTTTTTCCAATGGTCCAAATCGTTACCTGTGGCAACCTTTTACCTCCGCAATGGGAAGCATCTTTTCCCGCCAGAGACATAGCGATGCGGAACTGTTTCAACAGATTTGCAGGCAAGGAAAATCTTCTCTGCTGTTTATTAATCGCGCCGACTCTTTTGGCGCTGAAAATGGTAATTATAATATAGATCGATACTTACAATGGCTGGTAAAAATTCAACGAGAGTCCGATATCCCTTTTCAACTGATCTCTCAGATGGTCTATTGGCGAAAAATACCACACTCCTCCGATAAACAGAAATTACCTGTAACCGGAGAACCCAATGAACCTTCGGGGCATCTTAGCGCAATCTATTACATGATGCGTAATTATAAAAATGCCTTTGTCAAAATCGGCACCCCCCTGGACATGAAGATAATAGCGGATCAGCACAAAAACTGTTCGGAATTAGAGTTGGCCCAAAAAATAAAAGATGGATTGCTGGAGAACATCAGGTCTGAAGACACTGCCGTGCTGGGCCCCCCTTTGGCATCGGTTTATCAATTACAGGAATATTGCCTTAAGGATCCGATATTACAGAAGGTGATGCGGCAAACGGCTATGGATGGTGACACCAATATAAACAACGTGCAACATCAGGCGCGTAAATATTTACAGGAGATAGCCGCCAGATATAAATACCAGTATATCAAGATAACCTACCAAATCTGCGCTTACCTTTGGAATAAAATCTATGAGGGTATAATTGTTGACCAGAAGGATTTAGAGAAAATTCGCCAATTGCAGCGCAACAACCCAGTGCTTTTGTGTCCTGGGCACAAGTCTCATATCGATTATTTGATAATTTCCTGGATTTTATTCCACCATAACATGGCCACCCCTTATATCGCTTCTGGCATAAATCTCTCTTTTTGGCCTTTGGGCCCGATTTTTAGAGGTTGCGGAGCATTTTTTATGCGCCGGACTTTTAAAGGAAAACAACTCTATTCCGCCACTTTTAAAACCTATATTAAAAAACTGATGCAGGCTGGATTTACCCAGGAATTTTTTATCGAGGGCGGCCGGTCTCGCACCGGTAAGGTGTTGAGCCCCAAGTTTGGGATTTTGGGGATGGAATTGGAGGCGTTTTGCCAAGATCCAACTCGTGATATCTACCTGATTCCCATGTCGGTGGGGTATGAAAAAATTATAGAAGAGAAGGCGTATGTCCATGAATTGGAAGGGGGAGATAAAATAAAGGAGAATATCTCCAGTCTGCTGGAAAGCCGAAAAGTACTTAAAGTTCGTTATGGCCAGATCTATTTGAATTGCAGCAAACCTTTATCTTTAAAAAAATATTTTAAAAAGTTTGGCATTAATCCAGATAATTGCAAAAAAGAAGATATCCGGCAAGTGACCAAGAGTTTGGGCAACCGGCTGGCGTACGAAATTAGTAAGGCTAGCATGATTACCCCCTCGGCGATAGTGGCCACGGTGACATTAACCAGCCGTTTTAGAGGTCAGGATAGCGTAGGATTGGTTGCCAACAGTGAGTATTTATTTCAACTCTTAAAAAAAACCGGCAACCATAATCTGTCCAGAACCTTACAAAATCAGGTGGAAATCAGGAAAAAAGCCTATTTGCAAGCCGCTGAACGTTTTGTCAAATACGGTAATATAAAGGCCTGGCGACACAAGAACAAGACCATATATTATGTACCTCAGGAGTTGCGACTGGCTTTAGATTACTACAAAAACAATATCATTAACTTTTTTGTCCCTTTTTCTCTTATATCCGCGGCAATTATAGTATCGGAACATGAGGATAATATCCCCCTGGATGAATTGCAGGAAAAAGTTCTGTTTTTTAGCCGGCTTTTTAAGTACGAATTCGTGTACAAGACAGACAAACCTTATGAACAGGTGTTTGAAAACAACTTGAACAAAATGGTTCAATGGCGCCTTTTAAAACTCGATACCCAAAAGGGGACTGTGTTTGTTAAGGATGATTACAAAGTGGCTCTTTTAACCAGGCTGATACTAAACTTTATCGATTCTTACTGGGCTGGATTGCAGGTGATAAGCCATTTGGAAGAAAGTTATGTCCAGGAGAAAGAGTTTTTAAACCAGATGTTAAAGGAGATCATGTTTTTCTATTATAACGGCCACATCAAATCGCATGAATCCATATCCAAAGATTACATGAAGAACTTGATTATATACCTGACCGATATAGGCATTATCCAATCAGAATTTATGGAGATAAAGTCCAGGCGTAAAAAATATTGGCCTTTGTTTATCAAATTGAATTCATCGCCGGAAAAGAAAAGAGAGTTAATGAATTTAAAGATCAGGTTAGATAACTACAACACTAAACTCCTTGAATTATAGTGATGAAACTTAAGATTGGCAAGAGTGATGATTACTACGAAATTAATTCTTGGACGGGAACTTTTCTAACAGTTCATAGATTCCCAGGCATTTTTTTAATAGACTTTCAAAAGTGGCAAGATCGATCATGCTGGCGCTGTCACATTTGGCCTGAGGAGGGTTTTGATGTACTTCCAGGAAAAGACCTTGTGCGCCGGCGGCCACGGCGGCTAAGGCCAGCGGTTCCACGAATTCTCTTTCCCCTCCTGACTGGTAACCCTGGGCCGAAGGCAGTTGCACCGAATGGGTGGCATCGAATACAACCGGGCATCCCAACTCCCCCATGATTTTGATGGAGCGCATATCCACTACCAGGTTGTTATATCCAAAACTGCTACCTCTTTCGGTTAAGAGAACTCTGTTTTTAACTACCGCCTGTTTATCTATTGCTAAAATTTTACTCAACACCCCTTTCATATCAGCCGGTGCTACAAACTGTCCTTTTTTTAAATTTAACCCTTTGCCGGTTTCAACTGCTGCGATCAACAGGTCTGTCTGGCGGCATAAAAAGGCCGGTATCTGTAGAATATCAGCCACTGTTGCAACCTTAGGAGCCTGAAGGGGCAGGTGAATATCAGTTAATATGGGGAGATGGTATTTTTCCTTTACTGCTGATAAAATGCGCAATCCCTCATCTAATCCCGGTCCTCGAAATCCCGAGTAAACTGAACGGTTGGCCTTGTCAAAAGAGGATTTGAATATTAGTGGTAATGAGAGTGAATCAGTGATCTCTTTTAAAGATCCGGCAATCTCCATAATCATCTCTTCCCCTTCAATCACACAGGGGCCAGCAATAACAAATAGTTTATTGAATTGCAGCATAGGATACACTCCATTTTTATATCAGGTTTAGTTCATTAAACTTGTACTCTTGGAACAGAAAAAGGTCAAGTCGAAATCATGGTAAAGATATTTATTGACAACCGGTTGAAAAAACGGCAAAATTAATATTTTAAGGGCCAAAAATATATGAGTGATCACATGTATGAAAATAAAACAGACACTAATTAGGAATCAACCATGGCCAAAAAAAGACTGGGAGAGATTCTATTAGATGCTAAACTACTGATCGAAGAAGATCTCAATCGCGCCTTGGATTTACAGCGCCGTAGCAAAAAACCGCTGGGAGTCATACTGGTAGAGCAAGAGATGGTCACAGAACAACAAATAGCAATGGCTATCTCCCAACAGTTGAATATCCCCTTTATAGACCTGGATGAAATTCTTATATCTTCAGAAGTTCTGGCTTTGATTCCCCCAAAACTTATTCAAGAATACAATATAATTCCCATTGAATACAAGGACAGACAGATTGTTATCGCTACCTCAGATCCGCTTCAATACGATATAGTCAGCAACCTGGAATTCAGCACCGGATACCGCGTTGTAACCAAAATGGCCGCTAAAAGAGATATTTTGGAAGCAATTGCCCGCTACTATGATTTCGATTCTGTTGTTTTCGACTTAATAGATGATTTAGCTCCCGAAGAGGCCATTGAGTTGGTTTCCAAGATGGACACCACCGAGTTAACCGCAGAGGAATTATTGGAACAAGGCGGCCAGGCACCAATAATTAAACTGTTCAATTCCATTATATCCGATTCACTTCAATCCAATGCCTCTGACATTCATATTGAACCGGGAGAACACAATGTAAATGTTCGTTATCGCACCGATGGAATACTGCAGGATGTTTATGCCATTCCCCGGCGGGTTCATGCACCCCTGGTATCCAGAATTAAAATTTCCAGTGACCTGGATATATCTGAACGACGGCGTTCCCAGGATGGCCGGACCAAGGTAAAAGTAAAAGAAAAAATTTACGATTTGAGAATTTCCACCTTGCCCACTTATTTTGGTGAAAGAGTGGTAATCAGGGTGCTAAAACCGGAATCAGCCCAGGTCCCCCTGGAAAAACTGGGGTTTACCCCCGAACATATGAAAATATTGCAAAATTATCTTTCTCAGCCCCAGGGAATGATTTTGGTAACCGGTCCAACCGGCAGCGGTAAAACCACCACTCTCTACTCAGCGCTTAATTGGCTGAAAATGAAAGTTACCAGTATTATTACTATTGAAGATCCGGTAGAGTATCAAATCAAGGGAATCAACCAGGTCCAGGTGGACGAGAAGGTTGGAACCACTTTTGCTGCTGGTTTAAAATCGATTTTACGGCAAGACCCCAACGTAATTATGATCGGTGAGGTCCGGGACGCTGAAACTGCATCTACTTCTATGCGGGCTTCCCAGACCGGTCATTTGGTGTTAAGCACCTTACACACCAATGACGCTATTGCGGTCATCACCCGTATGGAAGATTTAGGCATTATGCCCTGGCTTATCGCTTCTTCCTTAAATTGTGTTATTGCTCAACGCCTGATTAGGAAACTCTGTACCTGTGCTCAGAAAGTACCGGTAAAGAAACCGTTGGATATTGGGAAATTTTACAAACTGGAGTGGAAACCGGATGCTATTTATGAACGAAGAGGCTGCAATAAAT
>CAZTWC010000264.1:0-5262 GCA_964617105.1 uncultured Myxococcia bacterium | reverse complement strand
CCGCGACCCTCAGCTTGGAAGGCTGATGCTCTAGCCAACTGAGCTACTCCCGCAAAAAAATGGTGGAGGGGGGAGGATTCGAACCTCCGAAGGCCAACGCCGGCAGATTTACAGTCTGCTCCCTTTAAC
Source organism: uncultured Myxococcia bacterium (assembly GCA_964617105.1). GTDB lineage: Bacteria > CAZTWC01 > CAZTWC01 > CAZTWC01 > CAZTWC01 > CAZTWC01. The sequence goes on along the minus strand of CAZTWC010000264.1, from coordinate 5,133 downwards.
CACTCGGGAACCCCTCCGTCAATCAACCTCCATACCCGTAGGCTGGAGGTTTTATGGAGCTGGCGATGGGACTTGAACCCGCAACCTGCTGATTACAAATCAGCTGCTCTGCCGATTGAGCTACGCCAGCGTAAAGCCGAACCCTCGGGTAAATGGGGTCGACAATACATAAAAAATAAACTAAAGATGGAACTTTATATACGAAAATAAAATATATGTCAAGATATTTTTTAAAACCTACTCAGTTTCGTAAACACAATTTTATAATCAGTAATATAATATTAATGTATAGAAAAAAATGGAATAAACATCCTTACAAATTTTGAATCGCCTAATATACAATTAATTTCTCAAAGTATCAACAGGGAAATGGTCATATAATCACGAAAATATTGCTTCTGAAAAATATTTGATCTATATTTGTGAAACCTTTTAGTTGTATGTTGGGTAACACCAATTACTGGAGATTAAGTTGTTTGAGAGTCTAAACCATACTTTGCAGATCACCGGTTTTATTTTCGTGATCATGTTGATAATCGAATATCTAAACCTTTTATCAGAAGGGCGTTGGCAAAAAAAATTGATTCGTTTGAAGTGGAGTCAATATCTGTTGGCCATGCTATTGGGCTTAATTCCAGGCTGTCTAGGCTCCTTTGCGGCGGTGGCGCTCTATTCTCACCGGATATTTACCATCGGCGCTTTGGTTACCACCATGATAATCACCAGTGGCGATGAAGGTTTCATTATGATGGCCCTTATTCCCAGGGAAATGGTGCTAATCAGTTTTATCCTGGTAATAATTGGAATTGGGGCGGGATTTATCACCGACCAGATTTTTATCCGGCATTTTAATGGGTTACAGATGTGTTGCCAGGGTTTTGAAACCGAAAAACATTCAATTATAAACAGTATTTTACCAAAAGGACAAATTTTGCATCAGTGGCGGCACTGTATCCCGGCCAGGGGACTTCTGACCACAGCGCTGGCTCTACTGATTTTGCTTAATCTAACCGGTCGAATAGGCTATGAAGAATGGAATTGGGTAAAAATAACCACCCTGGTTCTATCGGCAATTTCTCTGTGGATAGTTTTTACCGTATCGGATCATTTTTTGGAGGAACACCTTTGGCGGCATTTAGCCTTGAGTCATGTTCCAAAAATTTTTCTGCTCACTTTTGGGGCTTTGCTGTTGATTCATTTTGGCACTGAGCATTTAAATATCCAAGAAGCCATTCAGGGCGCTAAAGGGATAACTCTCTTTATTGCCGCCATGGTGGGTGTGATTCCTGAATCTGGGCCCCACTTGCTTTTTGTCACCTTATATTCTAAGGGGGCTTTACCTTTTAGTGTGCTGTTGGCCAATACTATTGTTCAGGATGGGCACGGTATGTTACCGCTTTTAGCCAGTTCGAAAAAATGTTTTGTAATAATTAAGTTGATAAATTTGCTGGTGGGGTTATTGACCGGTGTCGTATTGATGATGTTGGGTTATTAACAGTTTCCGGACAACCACCTATACACTTTGATTTTTTCCCTTGACTGAAATGATTTTGCGTTTCTGCAGTTTGAAGTCCACCTGGCCCAGTTTAATTCCAGCCCAACCCACCTGGTTGATAATTGTTGTCCAGCCGCTTGGTTTATGGACGATTTTTGCCGGTTGTTCCATAAACAAGTGACTATGTCCGCCTACAATAATGTCGATACCTGGAACAACTTCAGCCAGGGACTTGTCGCCCGGTTCGATACCGTTGTCGCCAAAACCCAAATGCGACAGGCAAATTAGCAGGTCCACCTTTTTTTGATTGCGTAACCGGCTCACCATCTTTTTGGCTACCTTTATTGGATCTCCATATCTTACTCCCGGGTGAAACTTATCACTTACCAGACCGGTAAAGGCTACCCCCAGGCCAAAAATACCTAATTTAGCCCCGGAGGCGGTAGTAATCAAATGATACTGTTTTATAAAATTTTCTAAAGGAGAATCAAAGTAAAGAAAATTGCTGTTTATCAGGGGGAAACGGGTGTAAGGAAGAGCAGCTAACAGCCCATCCACTTTGGCGTCAAAATCGTGATTACCCAGGGTGCCAACATCGTAACCCACATGCGACATTAAGCGGTAATCCAATTTTCCTTTGAAAAAATTAAAATAAGGGGTGCCCTGAAAAACATCTCCAGCATCAACCAAAATGGTATCAGGGTTTTCTTTTTTCAATCCTCTGACCAGGGCGGCACGGCGGGGAATACCTCCTTTACCGCTGTACTTTCCCGAATTTTTTGGAAAAGGGAGAATTCGGGAGTGGGTATCATTGGTGTGCAGAACGCTTACGGTAAGGTTTTTAGGCGGGTTTATTCTCAGGCAGCCTATGCCGCTCACTCCACTCATACCCAGGAAAAAAAAGGTCTTTCCTGATTTAACCAATAGATCTCTTCTAGTTAAGTTCAAATACTCGTCCTTCGATATCACCTGTGACCGCCAGATTCATTTTGGTCAACGCTTTAATTTTATCAATAATAGCCGTACGGATTGAGCAATTGGTGGTTTGGTTGTCTATTTTCTTCAATGAAGAAAATCGGTTTCCACCAGTGGCGAGATAATCGGAAGTAGCCAAAGTATATTTCTTGTCCAATTCCACTGGTCGATTGTTGATCATTATCGTGATTACTAGATAATTAGTTTGTCTAGAACTGGATTTACACTGTACTATCTGAACACCGTTTTTGGAGTATTTTTTTTCTTCTGCTTCGGTTATTTTTTTATAGATAATTTTAATACCGGAAAGTGGCTCTCCTCCAAGGCAAACTATCTGCCCTACAAATTCTTTTATTTGTTTACCGGTTAATTGCAGAGTAACAATTTCGTTATCAAAGGGCATTAGTTCGTAAATATTTCCTATGGTAATTTTACCTTTAAAAAGAGGAACTCTCAATCCGCCATTGTTGGTTAGCCCGATATCTATCTCTTGTCCGGTTTCTTGTTGGGCTCTTTCCCTGATCAAATCGGCTACAAAGTTACCCAAACCGCTTTCTGGTCTTCCTTTTTCCAGCAGTTTTGTTGTTGTCCCTATTTCTTTCAGGTAATTTAACTGTATTTTGGCTCGATAAGGTGTAATAATATTTAACAGTTGGTCGTTTTCCTTAAAAAAGTTTGCCGGCAGTTCACCGTGTTCCGGTGAACTGTTATAAGGACTTATGGTAATGGTCCTGCTGCTATTTTTGCTTATATAAAATTGACTTTGGTTGGAATTATTGTCTTGAATACAATTAAAGCAAAGTGGGAGGAAAAATATTATCAGAGAAAGCGGGAATTTTTTCCCAAAAACAGAGAACAACTTGAATAGTAATTTAAACAATATCGGCCAAATGATCTTTGAGTTTCAATTTAATCTTTTTTTCTAATTGTCGTACGCGCTCTTTGGTGATGCCAAAAAAGTCTCCCAGTTCTTGTAGAGAGGCAGGTTCATCCGCCATCAATCTTTTTTTAACAATAATCTGATCTCTTTCAGGCAAACTATCAACTAACTGGGAAATATTTTTACTTATATTGCGTCTATATTCATCCTCAATAAAAGATTCCTCCGGAGTTTTGTTTGTCGAAGGAATAGTGTCTTTTAGGGTGTTGTTATGGTTATATGAGATTGGTTCATCAAGGGAAAATTCAGAGCTCGCCAACCTTTGGCTCATCTCTCTGACACTCTGTTCATCCACGTTAAGTTTTTGGGCGATAAACCTGGTTTCGCTGTTTGAATCACCATCATGGTAGTGCTCTTTTAGATAGGTATTTTTTAATTGTTTTAGTTTATAGAACAATTTTCGCTGGGCCTGGGTGGTGCCTACTTTAACTAACCGGTGGGTTTTCATTATGAAATTCTGAATATAGGCCCGTATCCACCAAACCGCATAAGAGATGAAGCGAGTCCCTTTATCTGGGTCGTATTTTTTAAGTGCCTGCATTAGGCCAACATTTCCCTCCTGAATAAGATCGGTCACTTTTGCAGCATAACCCACATACTCAAAGGCGATTTTTATTACGAACCTGAGGTTGGATGTGAGCAGGGTATGGGCAGCCTGTCTATCTTCTTTTTTCTTCCATCTGAATGCCAACTCTCTCTCTTCCGCGGGCGTTAACAGGGGAAATCGTCTTACGTCGTTTAAATATTTCTGAAACAGCGATACTTCATCAAGACCGAAATCATTGGCCAGATTTATTGCTGTTAAAGATTTTGTTTGAGCCATTTTCCTAACTGCCTCCCCTTTGGATTTTTATAACAAATTATCCAAAAAAATCTGAAAAATACCTTATTAATATTTTTAATCATTAAATAGTAATAGTCAAGCTCTTAAGTTCTTAAACTCTTAACCGTTTACTTTGGAAATAGATGGTCAAGTTTTTGAGCGGGCCCTTAATTATATAGAGCCGCTCATAATGCTAGTGGTTGCAAAATGTAAAAAAAGGGGATTGTAGTTGACTTTAAAGAGGGCGCTTATTATGTTTTATTTATAACCTTCAAATCACACCAAAGGAATTGATATGACCAATGAAGCACAAGGAAAGATTGATTTTATTACTTTTTTAATGTCTATGGCAACTTCTGCTATGATTAATTTAGGAGAAGTGGAACATCCTGAAACCGGAAAAAAAGAGAAGGATTTGGAATTATCAAACCAATCTATAGAACTCCTCTCTATGCTGCAAGAGAAAACCAAGGGCAATTTGACCGAAAAAGAGGATAAATTTTTAAATTCTATTCTTTATGACCTGCGGATGAAATATGTGGCATGCACATCGGGAAACGTTACTCCCGGAAGAGCCTGAAAAAGTTTGATCCAGGGAGTAGGCAATAAAAGGAGAAGTTTTTATGAACTTTGAGAAATTGACCCACAAAACCCAGGAGGCCCTGGCAGACGCCCAAAGCCTGGCCCGCTGTAAAAACCACCAGCAGATCCAATGTGAGCATCTGTTTTTTACCATGATTGAACAGGATGGCGGTGTGGGTAAAGCGGTGATATCTAAAGCCGGACTACAGTTGGAAGTGGTAAAAGAGAAATTGGATAAGGCTCTAAATGCTATTCCCAGGGTTACAGGCGGTGAGAATCAACTCTATTTTTCTAACCACTTATTGGCGGTTCTGGATA
>CAZTWC010000263.1:0-5313 GCA_964617105.1 uncultured Myxococcia bacterium | reverse complement strand
CTGAGGTACATAAGCAAAAAAATCCCTCACCGCTTTGGGCGACATTTGGGAACAATCTCTGCTGTTTATTTTTATCTGACCGGAATGATAGGGAGTCAAAAGCATAATGCTCTCCAGCAGCCAGGTCTTGCCTCCGCCGGTGGGGCCCACAATAACTACTGTTTTACCGGATTGAATAGTGGCGTTTATTGGTTTGCTATAACTAAAAAGTTTTAGATCCTGGAGAGCAATATCCACATTTTCCAGTGAAGAAGGTGCTGATAAACCTGTAGTCAAATCGGTTTTCTGAGCAGTTTTGAATTGACTGTTATTGATATTGAATCTCTCTTCAGAAGGGACTTTAAAAACCTCATTAAGGCGACTAAGTCCAGCCAAACCACGCTGCCATATTGACAACACCCAGCCAAAGGCCACTGTAGGCCAGGCTAGCATAGCGTAATAGGAGGTAAAGCGAACATATCCGCCCATGCTCATTTCTCCGTTGGCAACCAAAGCCCCGCCCTTCCATAGGATCATGGCCATCCCAAAGCCGGTTACTGAAACCATTAATGGAAAGAAAAAAAGTCGGAGCCTGGCCAGAGCCATATTTTTATGGAACAGTTCAAAGGATAATTGGTTAAACTGTCTGTAAAAATTGGGTTCACGGACATAACTGTGAACAACAAACAAACTGGTTAAAACTTGTTGCAAAAAGTCATTCATCTTTCCTAAAAAAGTTACCACCGCCAGGTTGCGCCGGTAGAGTTGCAGCGAGACCCAGCGAATGAGAATAATAGCCGGTAAATAGGGTAAAAGCGAATAGGCTAACAGACGGGGTGACTGCCAGAACATTAGTGATAACGCCCCTAAAAAAACCACTCCGGAATTGATCATATTCAGCAGTCCAGGCCCCAAAAGGAGCCTCACTTGACCCAGGTCATTAGTAAACCGGCTCATCATATCACCCACCCCTTTTTGATGATGAAACTTCATATCTACTTCCAGCAGGTGAGAAAAGAGATCCCGGCGCAAGTCGTATTCAATATTGCGGGCCGCGTAAAAGATAAACAATCGGGATAAGGTCCTGACCAGGGCCAATATAATGGCAGCCAACAGAATATTCAGCAAAACCCCCTCTATTGGTGAGATTACCGAATCTTTAGATTGTGAAATTAAGTCAACCGCCTTTTCCAGTTGACTGGGGATATATAGACCAATAGCATTGGTAAGCAGCAGAAATACTAATCCTATTGAAAAACTGGGGAAATACTTGATTAAATAGGGCAGAAGAATTTGATATTTAGTATTTACTTTATTCACTTAGAACCTAACCTGTAGCCAGGTATCTATTTTTTTAGGGTAAAGTCGCAATCGATCAGAAATTGGCTTTTCTTCGTAGAAAATCGATGATTTTTCCTGTTTTTTCCTGGTGAAGCCCCTCTTTTGGTCCCATTTTCTGACGCCAGTGCCAGTAGTTATCGGTTTTTTCCTGCTCCCAAATCGGATCAAAAGCCTTTTTTACTTTGCAGGAGTAGTGATTCAATCCCTGGCAGAGTTCTGTCACAATGGTTTCCGCCCCCTCATTGCTGGCATTGGGCTGGAAATGTTTATAAGCCTCTTGCAGAATCTCAGGATGATCTATAATAGGGCAGGGCGTCAATGGATTATCTTTCTGTGCCAACTTCTCCCTTAAAAAACGGAAATAGGGAGAATCTATGGCCTCCAAAAGGGATTTGTCCTGAATCTTATCCACCCAAAACTGGTGAAACACACAGGGTTCTACACCGCCCTGGGAATTTACATGAAAAGACAGCCTCCAGAGAGACCACCGTCACACCAAAAATCCGCCATAACAACACGGTATTTTTCCCGCAACTCTCTTATCCGGGAATAGCGGCGCAACCGCTGTTCCACCGTGGGCATTAAACTCAAATCAGGATTTCTACCCACTGGCATATAGGAAAAATACCAGCCAAAAAATGCCCCCAATTTCTCATAGAACTCCACAAACTCATCGGTTACTAAAAGATCGCTGTTGTGCCGCATGGGGGTGGCAGAAAAGCCAAAAATAACTCCGTGGTCACGCAACTGATTCATGGCGCCTATTACCTTGTTATACACCCCTTTTCCACGCCGCTTATTAGTCTCATCTTCAAATCCTTCCACCGAGATAGTAGGAAGCACATTTCCCAATTCAGCCAACCTGGGCGCCAGGTTCCGGTCGTGTATTATAATGCCGTTGGTATAGGTCATAAAAAGCATGTCTTGATGGCGGCGGAATATCTCCAGCAGGTCTTTGCGGATAAAAGGTTCTCCTCCAGAAATAACCACAAAATAGATGCCCATCTCCTTTGCCTGGGTAAGAACCCGGTCAAACGTTTCAGTATCCATGCCATCTTTCCGGTGATAATGAGCTGAGTAACAACCTTCGCAGGTGAGATTGCAGCGCATAGTAGGGCTGACAACCATAGTCACCGGCCAATCGCCAAGTTTATCGGCCACCCGCTGATGTTTCTTATCACTGAGCAACATTTCGTTGCCAAATAAATTCTCTACAAAACGGCGGCGGACATTGGGATGAAACTGGCTATATCTTCTTTTTAGTTCCCTGGCCAATTTCATCATAAATTTGGTACTTTCCTGATAACGCAAATTTTTTAACTGTTTATATAACAACTTAGAAAACACTTCGTCAGGTAATCGCACCAGGGCATCTACCCCAACACTAAGACCGGTTTTTACTGCCCGATGATATATAGACAGGCCTAATTGTTCGGCAAATCGATAACTTATTTTGCCTTTGTCGCCATTATTTCCATTGTAATTCTTTCCATTAAAGTGTATATTTTGCAGAAAATTGCCGATCATCTCTTATCCCCACCCTTTCTGACGTTATTTCTATAGCCTGTTATTATATCATTTATTGGCTGATCTTTCAACCCAATTCGAAAGACCCACCCCGCACAGTCAATAGAGTAGAAGTCGAAAGCCTCTGATAGAATTAGGGTTGAAAATAAGCCTAAAAAAAGGTAATTATAAAAGATTCATGGATAGTAACCAACATTAAAGAGAAAATCAAATATGAAATTATGGAAATTACTACCTCCCAAAGCGCCACTTTATACCTTGATTCTGATGGCTCTCTTTATCACAGGATTGGCGGCCAGTATCTATCTGCAATACCTGGATTGGATGGTATGCTCTGGCCAGGCTTACGATAGTTTTTGCAATGTAACCAACAGCATAAACTGCACCACTGTTGCCGCCAGCCGTTATGCCAAATTCCTGGGTTTGCCCCTCTCCCTTTACGGCATGGAATATTTCCTGGCCGGCCTTTTAATCATGCTGCTTTCCGCATTTAGAATCTGGCGCTTTAAGGAGTGGGAACCGGTGATTCTGGTTATGACCGGCATGTCTATTCTTATCTTTGCTCTTCTACTCTATATCTCCCTGGCCAAGATAAAAGCAGTCTGCCTGGTTTGCGGAATCGTTCACCTGGTTAATATCTCCACCTTCATTGCTATCCTGTTTAAAAATAAGTTTAAGGTTAAGCAACTATTGTCAAGAGGTTTTCAGGATGGGACCTCCTTTTTCCAGACCTCCATAAAACCAACTGTTTCTCTGGGCCTGGTGACCCTGTTTTTGATAGCCCAGTTTTTTATTTTCCCTATCCTGTCTGACGCTGAAAACCACAGTAATGAGGCAATTTTTGAAAAATCTTTTTGGAAAGGGTTTTACGTTGACGGTAATGCCCTGGGTAAAAAAACCGCACCGATAATAATCCAGGAATTTACCGATTTTCAATGTCCCTTTTGCGCTAAGGCTCACAGCCAACTGATGCAACTTTTGCCAAAATATGCAGGAAAAGTTCGGCTTAAGCATTACGATTATCCTCTGGACCACAATTGCAACCCTACTATCAAAAAGGCATTTCACCCTTATGCTTGCCAGGCGGCCTACTATGCCCGCTGCGCCCTGCGGCAAAACAAATATTGGCAAATGGAAAAGGAGATATTTGCCAATAATAAACGGCTGGAAAATAACGACTTACTGTATTATGCCCAAAAAGCGGGATTGGATCTGGAAAAATTAAAAAAATGCCTGCAGGATAAAAGCATTAAAGATGAAGTGGTGCAAGATATAGAGATCGGACGCCGGCATAATTTAAGAGGGACTCCCACCTATATAATCAATGGTAAGGAAAAGGTGGTAGGTTATATCCCTAACCAGGAGTGGGAAAATTTGTTTAATGATATTTTGAATAAGTAATACACCAATGAAACTAAAAGAACTGGTAAAATTTTTAGATACATTTTTAGGAATATCTTACTTTAAGGACTCCTCTCTCAATGGGCTCCAGGTTGAAAGGAGCAATAAAGAGATTAATCGAATCTGCCTGGCGGTAGATTCATCCCTGGACACCATTAACGCTGCCATTGAGGCCAGGGGAGATATGCTGCTTTGTCATCACGGCCTGTTTTGGCAACCTACCCGCTCTTTAACCAGTTATCTGTACTCTAGGGTAAAGGCCTTAATCCATAGCGATATAGCCGTTTACGCCGCCCATTTGCCCCTTGATGCCCATCCGGAAGTGGGAAACAACCGCCAAATTGCCAACCTTCTACATCTGGAAAAAATCATTGATTTCGGCACATATCACGGACAGACCATTGGCTGCCAGGGTCAATTGCCCAACCCTCTATCTATGTCCCAGATTGTAAAGGAAATTAGCAAGATAACCGGCCAACCTCTAAAGGTGGAACACTCTGGTCCGTCACCGGTGAAAACCCTGGGAATAATTTCTGGCGGAGCCGCTGAAATGGTGGAGGAAGCCGCCTTATCGGGCCTGGATCTATTTCTTACTGGCGAACCATCCCATTCTTATGCCACCCTGGGGGCAGAGGTGGGAGTCAATGTTATCTACTGCGGTCATTATGCCACCGAAATTTTTGGGGTAAAAGCCCTGGGGCGCCTTTTGCAAGAACGATTCAAATTGGAAACTGTTTTTCTTCACCTACCTACAGGATTATGAGTTTGTATTTAACCTCCACAGATATTGAAACCCAAACCATGGATATAGACTTGGCCTTCAACCGTAACCAATTGGAAACCACCTTTAATGATCCTTTATATAAATCAGAAAAGTTAATCCAATTACTGGAAAAAAACTTCTGCCATTATTTTGCTCAGGATGTTGGTGTATGCCAGGGATACACTTTGAAACAGCATACTCAGCTAGTTCTGAATCAATTTGAGCATTATTACCACGACACCCCTCTTCCTGGACTAATAGACAAAAGATTTTTTCGTTTATTACTGGCGCTCCACGATATC
>CAZTWC010000262.1:0-5358 GCA_964617105.1 uncultured Myxococcia bacterium | reverse complement strand
CGTCGAGGATTAAATAGTTTTGGGCAACAACGCAGATGCGCCGCAATCGTCGCCCGACTTATTCGGCTACACAGAGCCAGTCCTTACATATCTGCCCAGCCACCCCACAATGGGAATTATCCGTGCACTCCACTCCGGCTACGCAGCGGCCGTTTAGGCAGATCTGTCCGCTGGGACAATCGGAGTTTATTTTACACCTGGTGGCGGGTTCACAACTCCCCAGGTTGCATTCGTAACCAGCCCGGCAATCTTTATCCAACTGACACTTGGGGGTTTGGCCGTTAATACACAACCCTTTGAAGCACACCTGGGTAGGCGGGCACTCAGAATCGCTCTGGCAGCCGCCGGGATTCTGACAAACCCGCGATACACACTTCAATCCCCAACGCATACACTCTAAATCGCTTTGGCAAATCAGATCGGGATAACAGGTACCGCTGATACACTCCCAATCCCGCTGACATTCGATAGTCGACTTGCAGAAAAAGGGCTGGCAAAACCCGTATTCACAACGATGATTGGCCTGACAGTCGCTATCGAACTTGCACTCCGGCTTGGGCACACATATTTGGTTGTTACACATGGTTTTGGGCGGGCAATCGCTGTGTTGCCGGCATCCTGCTATTTTCTGGCACTGGTTCTTGAGGCAAATATTCTTAACTGGACAATCGGCGTCCCGGCGGCAGTACATCTCTGGTAGACATTGGGCCAGAAGAAAATCGCATTTTTGTCCAGTTGGGCAATCAGAATCTTTGATGCACTCTTGTTTCTTGATACAACTAAAATTCTGGCACTCATACTCTGGCTGACACTCACTGTTCTCCTTGCACTCCCCATTAAAAACACATTTGGTGTTATCACACTTGTAGATGCCGGTGGGGCCACAATCTTCATCTTTACTGCACCCGCCTTTCAGGCAACTGCCGCCTACACACTTCTCCTCCACCGGGCAGTGGAGATCAGTGGTGCAAAACTCACTCTTGATACAGTGATCCGCCTTGCAGCGGTAGCCTCTGACGCAATCCAAGTCCATAATACATTCAGGTTTGGGTACGCAGGCTCTAAAATTGCAGATTAAATTGGAGGAGCAATCATCATCAGTCAGGCAATTGGGCCTGGGCAGAGGAGAACAAACCCCCCGCACGCAGGATTTGTTAATAAGGCACTCGGTATTACTCTTACAACCAAAAGGATCCTGGCAGTTATGTTCTATACACTTGCCACCCCAATTTTTACAGTCACTGTCTAAACGGCAAATAATCTTGGGAACACAACGCATATCAATGCAATCCCACCAATTATTGCACTCTTCGGTTTTACTACACTTTTGAGGTTGGCAAAAACCACGATCGCAGCGCTGATCCGCAGCGCACTCCAAACTGGTGCGGCATTCTGGCAGAGCGTGGCAAATCTCACCATTACAATAGTTGTTGTTGGGACAATCGGCATCAGTTCGACAAAGCAGGCCCTTGACACATTTCTGGTCAACACACCAGGAGCCCATCTGGCAATCGGTGTCCCGGTGGCACTCAATCTTCTTGATACAGTTGTGAGTAATCAGATCACACAATTCTTCGGTTGGGCAGTCCATATCTTTTTGACAGCCGGGAGACGGCTTGCATAGCAAGTTGAAACATTGAAAGCCGGTTGCACAGTCACTGTCCTGCTGGCACTCACCTTTGTAGGCGCAGAGGTTATTGTGACAGTAATAGAATTTTTGACAGTCTGCATCTGCCTGGCAGGCTGGATTGGCTACACATTTACTATCTTTGCAACTGTAACCGGTCTGGCAATCCTGATCGCCGCGGCACTCCTGATATTTTTCGCAGTTCCCATACACGCACTGCTCACCCACCTGGCAGTGAAGATCTGAAAAACATCTCTGCAAAATTTTACACACTCCCTGTTGGCAAAAATAACCCCGCAAACAGTCAGAACTTGTCTGGCACTGGGGTTTTAGTTGGCAGTAACCCAGGTTACAATGCTGTCTTAACGGGCAATCTGAATCCTGTTTGCAATTGGCAGGTGGTAAATTGATACAATTACCGTTTATACAGACGTGACCGGCTGGACACTCATTGTCGCTCTGGCAGCCGCCCGGTTTCTGACAAATCCGATTTATACACTGCAATCCTAACCTGGTGCAATGCTTATCCTCAGAACAAACCAGAGGTGGAAAACACACTTGATTTACACACTGCCAATTAGCATCACAATCGCTGTCGCCCTGGCACCGGAATGGCTGACATTTTCCGTGATCGCAACGTTCCCCGCTTTTACAGTCTTTATCGTCACTACACTTGGGTACTGGCCGGCACTGGCCACCTATCTCGCAATGAGTTCCAGCCGGACAATCCTGGTCTCCGTGGCAAAATATTACCTGTTGACAAATTCCGCCCAGACAGAACTCTCCACTACGGCAATCTTGATCAGATTTGCAGGTAGAGATATCCACACACTTCAAAGTTAATATCTCACAACGTTTTCCCGCTGGACATTGGGTATCTTTTTCGCACTCAGCCAGAGCAATACACTTATTTTGAAAACAACGCGCTCTGTTGCCGCAATCAGCATCGCTCTTACATTCACCAATAAAAGAACATTTATTCTCTTTGCAGGCGTGCTGCTCCTGGCAATCAGAATCACTCTGACACTCGCCCTTGAATACACACTTAAAATCGATACAATAATGCTCTTGTTTATTACACTCTGAATCGCCACGGCACTCTCCGGCAAACTGGCAGCGAAAACCTACACACTGGTGACCCGGGTCACAATCGCTGTCTACACTGCACTCGCCCACAAATACACACCGCTGAACTTGACATTTATAAAACTCCGGGCAATCCAAATCCTGAAGACACTCGGCGGCCTTGACACATTTTCCCAGGTTACACTCCTGGCCGGCTGGGCAATCCTGGTCAAGAGAACATTCCGGCTTTACCTTTTGCTGGCATACTCCGAACAGACAATACTGATCTGCCTGACAATCCCCATCAGTTTTACACCCTCCGGCTTTGCGGCAAACGTGATTTTCGCACTTCATATCCTGGCCGATACATTCCTGGTCTACATTACAGTAATCCAGGGGCTGACAGATCTCCCCCATACACTTCCAACCCTGGCGGCAATCTTTATCTTCCTGGCATTGAATCGGTTGGCAAACATGATTGTCACAGCGTTCATTTTCCTGGCAGTCGCTGTCGGTATTACACTGGGGCACGGCCTGGCACCTGCCCTCCTGACACATCTCACCGGTCTGACAATCACGGTTGTCCCTACAAAGGGTCACATCTATACATTGGCTGTCAATACACTGTTGCCCCTCCAGGCAATCGGCATCTGACTGGCAATCCTTTTTGTCGATGCAGCGCAATTCAAAAGGATGACAAATTTTCCCATCTGGGCAATCCACGCTGGACCGGCAACCCTTTTTGGGCAAACACTGCTGCAGTTGGCAAACCATATCCTGGCCACACTCTTCATCCTTTAGACACTGTCCCTGGCGAGTGCAGTGGTTATTTTCGCATAACTCACCCTCACGGCAATCCTTTCTGGTTTCACAATAGTCAGAGGCCATGCACTTTTCCTGAAAACATTTTTGTCCATCTTTACAATCTTTATCTTCCTGACATTTTGTAACTTCGGCCGCCTGGCAGACGCTCTCCAGGCAAATCTGTTCTTCAGGGCAATCCTGGTCATTCTGGCATGATTCCCTCTCCTGGCAATCACCATCCTTGCATATCATACCTTCTTGACAATCCTGATCTTTTTTACACTTTTCACCGGCTGCTTGGCACACCTCTTCCAGGCACACCTGGCCCTCCGGACAATCCTGGTCATTCTGGCACAGTGTCACCTTTTGGCAACCACCTTCCAGGCACTTTTCCCCAGATTCACACTCCTTGTCCTCCTGGCAAGATTTTCGGCATTGCTGGTCTTGACAGATCTCCCCTAATTTACAGTCCTGATCTTTCAGGCAACTGCCATCACTTTTTGAGGTTTTCACCCCTCCACAGCCACTTATAAAAATAAATATGGTGAATAAAATGAAATAAATGCCTCTCGTCCCATTTGGTCTCATAATAACCTCCCCAAAATATCTCCTTTATTTTACCAACTGCCCTTATCCCGGCCTACAATCGTTCAGGCTTTCGCCCTAGTCTCCTTGAGTTTTCACTAATCACTGAGGTCTATGGCATCGAACTCGAGGCGCGGTTCATCTTTTTTGTTTTTTTTGGCTTTGGTTTTTATGCCCTTTTGGCTGTTTTTTTTACCAGGCGTTTTCTCTGACGTTCTTTTAGTTTTATCCTCATCTGCCATTTTTTCTTCATCATCAAAAAAATCTTCAGGAAACTCATCCTCCTCTGGCTCTCCCTGAAGGTCGGATAACTTCTTTAGTAATATCCGCGGAGTAGACTTTTGTTTAGACCTCTTTTTATTCTTTTTATCTTTACTCGACCTGACCCTCTCTTTGGGAGAAGGCTTTTTCCCCGCTTCAATGGTTCTGCTAACCGGAATAAACTCAACCACATCTATCTCCGAAAGGAAAGTATGGTCTTTAGGCCACTGATCTCCGTCATCTTCTTTTCCCAGGTACACCGACTTAATAATGAATTTAAGACTGACCACATCTTGTTGCGGCACTAAAAAGTAGCGCATATTGGACTTATTGGGTAATACAAACTCCTGCTCTTCTGAGTCTAAATCCTGCCCCAGGCTGTCCATCAAGTCATCCTCGTCATCACTATTTGTTTGATCTTCACCTTTTCTGATGCTCATTTCTAACCGGTGGGGCCGGTGATATTTATAGAATTCTTTGGTTTTACCAGGCAGTATTCCCACCATAGCCAGATTGACATTTTTGCCAAACTGGATAATAAAAGAACTCTCCAGTCCGGTTCCAGGAAGGTTTTCCGCCCAACTGCTATTGGGATTATTATCTATCAGGTTTTGGGCACTGTATTCTACCTCCCCCTCAGTCAAGTAAGAAGATGCTGTCACCGAGGCCAGGGAAGTAATACTCTGGTCTGTTCCCAAAAAACCAAAATCCTGACCATGCACCCATAAAAGCGGGTGGATTTTTTCCCCTTCGTCCGTTACTTTTACCATGGTTATATTCAGGTTACTTCCAGTTGCGCTTATTTTTTTGGGGAATATATGCTCAAAAAGAGCGTGAAAAACCTTCTTATAATTTTTTCGGTGGGAGGATTCTTCCAGAATAAGTACTCCGCCCCAGGGTTGTATCTCTTCATCCCGCGGCCCGTACCCGATAATCACCTCCTGGTGACCGTCCTTATCCAGGTCGCCAAAGGTGCGACACAAAATACGATACTGTTGAAAGATTCCTTTGTAATT
>CAZTWC010000261.1:0-5372 GCA_964617105.1 uncultured Myxococcia bacterium | reverse complement strand
GAATTTTCACTCAGTTGGGCTTTGGGAGAAAGGATTTTACGTTCCGATTTTTCCAATAATAGGCGAATATCTTTTTTGCTTTCCATTTTGGTTCCTCAAACTATTAAGAAAGTTTTTGCAGTAAGTTCTTTTTTAGGGTAATATATTATTCTATGAGCCAGCATGATGAATTATCAGAAATTATTGAGATAGATAACCGGCAATTGCGGAAATTGTACCGTGATTCTATCGCTATTATCTGGGAAACCAAGCAAAATGTGGTCAAATTAGCCGATGACAAGGCTGATTTTAATGCCATGCGCCAGGTGAGCCAGCGGATGAATGGCTTTATTGGCACCTTTGGTTTTTTGGAGGATAATGAGCAAAAGCAGGTTATTATCTCGTTGGCAGAGCAGGCTGAGTTACTTTCCGAAGGGTGCTGGAAAGCGGAACAGGCCCTGGATGAAGAGAAATATGATCTGCTGGTCAAAACCGTTGACACTCTGCTCATGACAGTTGAAACCTTTCGTAAAAACAAAGAATTAACCACGGAAGCCAGGGGAAATATCGATGAACTGCTCACCATTGGCTCCTTTTTAGGGGTGGAAGACAAGGAAAAACTGTCCCAGGATTCCATTGACTCCATGCTGGATGATTTTTTCTAAGTTGATGCCCAGACGTAGACGATCAGTCTATCATTTTATCCAAATCCTCTATGCCAATTATTTGTATCCCCAATTTTTTGGCTTTGTTCAGTTTACTGCCCGCTTTTTCACCGGTCAGCAGCAGGTTGGTTTTTTTACTCACCGAACTTGCTACCTTGCCGCCCAATTTTTCGATTATATCCCGGGCCTCATTCCTGGTCCGCCCCTCTATTGTTCCAGTTATTACCACGGTTTTTCCCGTCAAAGGTGAATCGACCGGAGGATCTCCTGGGGTTTCCTGGAGTTCAGACATATTTAAAAGTTTATAGAGTGTGGATAATTGGTGCCTATTTTCCTCTTTTGAATAGAACTGGCATATAGATTTCGCTACTACCGGGCCGATACCATCTAGTTGTTGCAGATTTTCTATAGAGGCGTTAAAGAGTTTTTCCGGAGAAGGAAAAATCTTTGCCAACAGTCCGGCGGTATGCAAACCAACCTGATCCGTACCCAGGGAAAAAAGAAGGCGGTAGAAAGGATAGTCTCTCTGTTTGCTATTTTCAATAGCAGCCAAAATATTTTCCGAAGACTTTTGTCCCATTCTATCCAGGCTGATGATTTGGTCCAGATTCAGGTTGTATAGGTCGAGAAACTGGCGTACTATTTTTCGGCCTACCAGTTGCTCAATTATTTTTTCGCCTAATCCCTCGATATTCAAGGCGGTTCTGGAAACAAAGTGTTTAATGGCCTCAACTATCTTGCTGCGGCAGTTAGGGTTGGTGCAGCGCCAGGCGATCTCATTTTTGCGTTGGAAAACCAACTCTCCACAGGAGGGGCAATTGAGGGGCATTTTAAAGATTTTTTCATCTCCTTGACGTTTCTCTTTGATCACCTTCACCACTTCGGGAATAACATCTCCAGCTCTTTGAATCAGCACCGTGTCGCCCAGGCGGATATCTTTTTTTTCAATCTCCTCCTGATTATGGAGAGTGGCCCGATTAACCATAACACCACCCACCTGAGCCGGCGATAGAATTGCCACCGGAGTAAGAACTCCTGTCCGTCCCACCTGCACGATGATATCTTCTACCACCGTGGTTTGCTGCATTGGTTCAAATTTAAAGGCTATGGCCCAGCGTGGACTTTTGGAAAGGGTTCCCAACCGTTTTTGCTGTTCAAAGGAGTTTATTTTTATTACCAGGCCGTCTATTTCGTAGGGTAGTCCTTCCCGTATCTCCTGTAAATGATAATAATAATCCACCACGTCTTGCTGGTTATGACAAAGGCGGTTGTAGGGATTGATCTTCAGTCCCCAGCCCTTGACATGAAGGAAAAATTCAGCCAGATTTTTGGAGTCGTCAATATGGCCTCCAGGAGAGTGACAAAACATATCCAGCGGGCGCGAGGCGCAGACTCGGGAGTCAAGTTGACGGATGGAGCCGGCAGCAGCATTGCGGGGATTGGCAAAAGGTTCTTTGTTTTGTTCCAGCATTTTTTGGTTTAATTTGGAAAAATCGGTTTTGCCGATAAAAATTTCCCCCCGCACTTCCAAAATAGAGGGAAATTGGTCCGATTCTTGAGAATATAGAACCAGAGGAACAGATTTTATGGTCCGGATATTGGAGGTTACATTTTCACCAACAGCACCGTCTCCCCTGGTGGCAGCGGTTTTTAAATGTCCATTCTCATAGATCAGTTCAATAGCCACCCCGTCTAGTTTTGGTTCCACCATAAACTCAACTTTTTCCTCGGGCAATAGTTTATAAATCCGGCTGGTAAAATCGAGAAACTCCTGGGGGTCAAACACATTATCCAGACTGAGCATCTTCTGCGAGTGGTTTACTTTGGCAAATCCCTCCAGTGGTGCTCCTCCAACTCTCTGAGTAGGGGAATCCGCGGAAACCAGTTGGGGAAACTTTTTTTCCAGAAGTTCCAAATCCTTAAGCAACATGTCGTATTGAAAGTCGGAGATCAAAGGGGAGTCCAGAACATAATATCGATGGCTATGATGGTTTATCTCCTGCCGCAGTTTATCAATCTCTTTTTTTACCTTTGATAGGCGTTTATCGCTCATTTTATTGGCCCTAAGTGGCTGTCCGGAAATTTACAGCGGAAGGGTGGAAGGATAATATGTGTTATCTATGTATCATAAAAGGGATGATTTTTCAGCGAAAAAAGTTCCCACCTGAAATCAAACTTATTTTGACTTCAAAGAATTAGACGGTATATATTATATTATGAGCGAGCCTTAGGTTCATCCTGAAAGTACAGTACCCTGATATTGGAGTAGATAATGAGTGATAAAGCCCAAAAACCGGCTTTGATTAATATTATTTGGCTGATTCTGATTCTAATTGCCATCATAAGCGCTGCTTTTACCGGACGAATGGAAGAGTTGACCAAAGCCTCTTTTGAAAAGGCTAAAAGCGCGGTGAATCTGGCTATTGGTTTGATTGGCGCCATGTCTCTTTGGCTGGGAATTATGAAAGTGGCCGAGGAGGGAGGGTTGCTGAAAAAAATTGCCAGACTGATAAAACCGCTGATGGTGCGGCTCTTTCCAGATATTCCGGCCGAACATCCGGCCATGAGTTCCATTATTATGAATATTGCCGCCAATATTCTGGGGCTGGGAAATGCGGCCACTCCCCTGGGAATAAAGGCCATGAAGGATCTAAACAGTTTTAATCCGCAGCCCCACACCGCCACCAATTCCATGTGTCTGTTTTTGGCTATCAATACTTCCAGCGTGACGCTTTTGCCCCTGGGAGTGATGGCAGTTAGATCGGCTGCTGGCTCCGCCTCACCGGCCTCTATTTTGATCCCAACTCTGTTTGCTACCTTATGTTCTACTATGGTGGCTATTTTAATGGCCAGATTTTTAAGTCGTTTGCCCGCTTTTGCCAATACTGATCCTTTGGTTGGCCCGCAAAATAGTGATAATGTTGAACCGGGAGCGGATTCAAAATCGGGTATCTCCGCTGCAAATTTTGACGATGACCCTAAAACTACCAGCCAGGAAGAGAAAAAATCTTTGGAAAATGAACCAGAAAAAGATTGCCCGGCCTTGCCTTTGGGACCAGTCAGAAAAATACTAATAACCATCTTTCTGCTTCTTGGTCTGGCGGCTCTTTTTTTCAGGCTGGGAGTGGAGATAAAACAGGGCAGGGGAGCGGAATTTGCCCAGACCCTACTCTCCTTTTGGATGATACCTTTTCTGATGGCTTTTCTATTGCTCTATGGCTACTCCAAAGGGATTAATGTCTATGAAACCTTTACTGCCGGGGCTAAAGAGGGATTTAAGGTAGCAATTACCATCATCCCCTTTTTAGTGGCTATCCTGGTAGCGGTTGGAATGTTCCGGGTGTCCGGGGCCCTGGAGTTATTGGTAACTCTGCTCTCCCCTCTGACAAGTGTAGTAGGAATGCCGGCAGAGGTGTTGCCCATGGCTTTTTTGCGGCCGCTTTCAGGCACTGGTGCTTTTGGAGTTATGAGCGAAATAGTCAGCCATGCCCCCGATTCTTTTTCCTCCTTTTTGGCATCCACCATGCAAGGTTCCACCGAAACCACTTTTTACGTATTGGCCGTCTATTTTGGAGCCGTTCAAATCAGAAAAACCCGCCACGCTCTCCATGCCTGCCTGCTGGCCGACCTGGCCGGTATCGTAGCCGCCGTATTTATCTGTAATATTTGGTTTTAATCGAAATGCAAGTTGCATAAAAACGGTTTATTAAGTATAATAATCTGACTTTATTTATATAAAAAAACGTCCCATTTATTTAGGAGAAACGATGAAAGAAAAATTAAAGGAATTAACCAGTCAACTGTTGATATTAAGATGTGCTCCGCGAGAGTTGTGGATAGTCTATTTGGTTAATGTTACCGAATATATCGGTTATACCTTAATGCAGTTTTCTCTGATGCTCTGGTTGATGTCCGACATGAGTCTAACTGATACAGAAGCGCCCATGGTGCTTATGATCTGGGGAATGGTGCTGAGCGCGATGATGTCGGTTTCAGGTATGGTAACCGATGCCCTGGGGATCAGGCGCTCTCTATTCTGGGGTTATTTGGTTTGCTTTGTCGGCAGGCTGGCTATCTCTTTCAATATACCTTTTATTGCTGCAGTTATCATTGGCCTCAGTCCCATTGCTGTGGGCATGGCTTTTATGGTGCCGGTTTCCACTGCTGCCATCAGACGTTACACCAATAGCAAACAACGCTCCATGGCTTTTTCCCTTTTCTATGTGCTTTTCAATGTGGGCTATGCCATTGGCGGTAAAGCCTGGGATATGATCCGGCAGCATGTAAAAGATGTGGGCGGTAAAGTGTCGGTAGTCGGCACTGATATGAGTGACCACCAGTTCAATTTTTTTATCGCTGCTATCATTACCACTATCGGAGTGGTTTTGATTGTCTCTTTGATCCGTAAAAATATCTACGTTAAAGAGGATGTGGATGAAAAAGTTGAAAACAAAGGATTTGAACCGGCGAAGAGCGAAAGTTTTAAAAAAGAGACTAATCCGCTAAAGATTTTCCTGGAGGTGATCAAAGAGAAACGGTTTTGGGCTTTTATGGCTTTTATGCTGATCTGCGTGGGCGCCAAAAGCGTGTTTTATCATATGCACTACAGTCTGCCGCCTTTTGCTGAGCGTTATATCGGTGAAGGCGCCAAGATTGGCACTGCCTGGGGTATGTTGAATCCAATGCTGATAGTTATCCTGGTGCCCTTTATCGGCGCCTGGACCCAGA
>CAZTWC010000260.1:0-5398 GCA_964617105.1 uncultured Myxococcia bacterium | reverse complement strand
ACTTTGTTTTTTCTGGTCGAACGCTCTCTTTTTGCCCGAGTTCTGCTTTTTTGAAAAAGAGGAAAAATTGTTTTCCAGCCCCCTGACAATTTTTGTATTACTTGAGCCTCGCGAACTCCCGAACGCCAGCGAGCAGGATTGAACAGTTGCATCTTCATCCCGCTCCGGGGAGTTTCTATTCAACTGGGTAGTGATGATGTTTCCTTTTGGGCTGTATTGGTATTTGCCAGGTTTGGTATTGGTAGTGGTCTGAGCATCAAAAACTTGACGCTTAACTGCCAAAAAAACTGAGGAAAAAGTGTTGCCTTTGGCGGGTTTAAACTTTATCGATCTGGATGACGATACAGTTTGACAATTAGACAATATTACTCGTTTCATGGATACCTGACTGTAACTAGTTGTAAATATTAGGTTACGGTGGCATTAAGCACTGCTGTCCCAGTTTTGGACCCGGATCCATTTATACTTACTGGAATATTTTTAAGCAGTTGTTAATAATAAATAAGCAATATCAGTGCCAGATTTGGCTATAGACTAAGAGTTTCTGTCCGAGAATTCATTTTATTATTTGGTAACATCCAGGTCCATCTCCTCCCACTCCATCTCTATCTCTTCCTCGGAAAAACTGTGGGGTTCGTCCAGGCTACTACCGTCAGACATAACTGGACGTTTTGTGGGTGTATAGTATTTTTTATATTTTTCTTTTTTCTTAAATCTTTTTTTAGTTGATTTTTTTTGGGCTCCTCTGATAGGGGGAGCAGATTTCCATTTTTTGGTTGGCATCAATTGGGGAAGTTCTTTGCCCTTTTGCACCTCTATATAGGTGTTCATGTAATCATCAATGGAGATTTCTTGCATATCTCCCCATTTAGTCGTTTTATGTTTAGGATCTTGGATAATCCGATAATTTTTTTCTGCTTTAATTCGCCGGCGTGGTGAGGCGATAGAGTGTTGAGTAGAGCGCCGTTTTTTTATGGCAAAATTGGGAATTTGAATAAATTGTTTCCCCTGGGGAAGCGCTTTTAGCCAGCCATAATTTTTGGAAACAGTATAATGACCGCGGTCGGTTTTAACCTCTTTGGCGGTTTTTTCAAATTTCCGTTTTTCAATATTAAATTCTTCTTTGAGCGCACGCAATTGTTTGACTAAATTGGGACTGTAAAAGGAAGGATTCTTTTGCTCTGGGGATTTCCTATTACGCTTACTCCAACTTTCAGTACCGTCAAAATCATCCAGGGGATCACTAGCGTGAGCAAATAGTGATAGAAAGAGAAAAAAAATCATCGAACCCCATCTTGGAATTAACCTATAGATGAAAAGATGAAAAAGCAAATCAGTCTCCAGTTTAAATATCTTCTAAGGTGAGTACTAAATTTTCCTTTGTTTCTTTGATTACCGTTATCTCTTGGCAACCCAGTACTTTTACCCCGCCCTTATAGTTTTTTTCATCGTATCCCCGGATAACCAGCAAAGACATCCCAGACGGGACATGGCTGATAGACATGGTTATTGGACGTTTTGCCCTGATACTATAATCCAAATCACCATCGTTCCAATCCCGCAAAAGGTTGTAATAGTTTTTCCCGTCATCAACAATGTCCTGTTTTATTTTATCACAAGAGAGCAAATTGCCATCAGGCATTTGTCGATGGTAAATTTTCATAATCAAACTGTCGATAATATAGGGAGAATCTATTTTGACTTCCAGAGTCAGGTCGTATGATCCGGAATTGACTTCAGTGGTATCCACATAACTACAGTGATGGTCGATACAGATTACCTCCCCTGGTTGACCTGAGCAACCCAGGCATAGAACATTTCCAACCTGTTTAGCCGGGCAATCTGCATAAGAGTTACACTGTTCTTTTTTACTCTCGGTTTCATTGCCGCAAGACAACAAAAAGGTCAAAAAGAGGGTAAAACCGAGAATCATCCAGCCTGCAACGTCGCTGGTGGAGATGCCTCCTGATTTACTACATAATAAAATCTTTTGGGTCAGCATAACTTACATCACAATTGGTATCGGTTTTCTCTTTTTGCCAGAGGTGTTCGCACTGGCAGGAGAATAGTTTATAATGACAGTTAAGTTTTTGGTCAGGACCTAGTTTACCCTCATCCTTCTGAGCCGCTATATTTTTTAAGCCAACAGAAATACACTCCTCCTGCTCATCTTTTTTGCGCAAACAGGAGCACTGTTTCTTTAGCAACTTAGTGCAAGGCTGGTCTAGTACCAGCATAAATTTACATTCACTGTTTTGAGAAGAATTAACTTTCTGACAGGTGCACTTATCCAGGGATTTTTTACATTGGTTGTCCTGTTCCCTGGAAGGATTAAAGGAACCATCATACAGATCTATATAACGGTAACATTGATCTCTCTGGTTCCAATCTTTTATACAGGTACATAAAAAATCGGAGAGTTCCTTACAATGATCTTTCTGGCAGCCGGTAAAAGAAAAAAAGAGTAATAGAGCGAATAAAATTAGTTTTGCCACTAACTGTCTCCCTGGGACTCATCTTGCTCCGGTTCCGGGGTATCTTCTTCATCTGTCTGAATCACTTCGGTTGAAGGTTCAGCATCTGAAATAGTTTCCGCCTGGTCCACCTCTTTCTGGGGATTCAGGTTGGCTTCTTCATGCTTATTTACAATTTTTCCGAAATATTTGTCGGAACAAAGATCTATCGCCTCAGCATTTTTTGAGCAATCTACTAGATTATTCAGGTAATCCTGGTATTCTTTTTGGGTAATTATTCCATGAAGCATATTTTTTCTTAAGGTTCTTTTATCAAAAGCACCGTCTCTTTTATTATTCATCCATTCCTCCCTGGTTATATATTTCAAAGTATATAGGATTTGAAAAAGAGTTGTAGAAAATATTGATCGATTAGAGCGTAAAAACAACGCTATTCACAGGAGTTCTCCACGACTTTTAAAAAAGCGCTCTGGTCAAAAGGTTTCAAACAAAAATTCTTGGCTCCTTTTTGGATTGCCATAGATATCTTGTTTTTTGAAAGGGAACTGCTGATAACAATAACTTTGATATCAGGTTTTATTTTTATAAGAATATCCAGGGCTTTCATACCGTCCATTTCCGGCATTACTAGATCCAAAGTCACTAAATCAGGCTGATGTTTTTTAAATTTAGTAATAGCATCTAATCCATTACCTGCTTCGGTAATTACCTGGAAATCGTATTTGTCACTGGCACTTAAATATCTTTTAATTTTATTCCTGGCCAAGATGGAATCATCTACAACCATTACATTTACTGTATTAGCCATATCACTCTATACTCCTTATTATTATGCTTTCATACCTGTTCCATTTTGTATGACCTATGGGGTTTTCGAATTAAGAGGATTTAGGAGTTAAACCACCTTATTGATCCAGGAGATTAAATCTTCTTCCTGAAAAGGCTTTTCCAGGCAAGTTTTTGCTCCAAGTTTGAGGGCAGTATTTACATTATCATCAGTTAAAATGGCACTCAGCATAATAACTGGCAGATCAGGATCTGTTGCCAGGAATTTCTCCAAGAGTTCTATTCCTGTTGTGTCAGGAAGTATTATATCAAGCAATACCAGTTCTGGATTTACTTCAGAAAATTTTTGCATTGCCTCTTCGCCATTGGCTGCAGTAGTAATATTCTGGTAGTGATTATTGGTAAGAATCCTTTTTATCCGGTTACGGATAACCTTGGAATCATCAATAACCAGAATTCGGAGGTTACTTTGGGGACTGCCATTATTCATTAGATTACTCCTTAACCGTTTTCTTTCCTACGATTTTATGGCAAGATCAAATTCCAATTCTCCTAAACTATAGGAGATAGGTGTTGAAAAGATAATGGTATATTGTCGGTTAAAAATATTGCTACTACAGTTATTTTCCAAAACATTCGGGGTGCTCATAGTGCATTTTATATCCTGCTTCGACAGAGTCATTATCCCCCGGCCAATAATAATGTTAAATAATTCAGATAAGATGTCCAGGCTGGATAAATCAGGGTCATCTTCCATATTTTTTTTACGGTAATCATGTTCGATGTTAAGACTGGTGTCTGTATCGCAACTGATAACCATAACCCCGGAGATATCACCGGATATTGTGAAGTAGATCCGGATTTTGGCAACGGAACTCAGATCGGTCTTGATATAGGTCTGCCCGACCTCAACTTGACCACCAACTTCTTGTGGCAGAATTTGGCTAAAGGATTCTAAAAAGGCATTTAGTTGTTCTTGATCCAAGAATCACTCCCTAAAAAACTAATTTCGAATAGAATAATACAAAAATAAAACAATGTAAATGGTAATTTTTAGAAGAGATCACTTTTTATGGTGTGTGAAAACCAAAGCCGCCATTTTTTTTAGTTCCAGGGTATGGCAAAGTTTGATTAACTCCCGGGTTGAAATATTTAGGCTGGATATTTGTATAAAAAATCTATCAGCAACCAGGATATTAATTGTTTTTTGAGTCGAATCCTGGCTGTTTTGCAAAAGCAGTCCTTTAAAACCGTTAAAAGTTACCTGGGTAATTTGGCTATTATCTCCCTGGCCTTTAAAATTAACAGCAGTTTTAAAGGCCAGGGCTGCCATTTGGTTGATGGCACTATCAGTAATTTTTATCAGGATTTCACCGGTAGGGCGGGTGGTTCGATAGTTTTTTTGGGCGATACTTATGGCAAGTGCACCAAAGTAGTTGACCTGGCCGGCTCCTTCCTCTCCCACAAATCGGCCCAATTTTTCGGGTAGCCACTCCAATAGATGGCGGTAATGGATTATAGATTCGGAAGAACCCTGATTTTTATCGACATTAGCCTTTAAAAGTTGGGCGATTTGTGTATTTGCTTTCTGTTGCCGTCTTTTTAAGCCCGGATTTTTAGTCGTATCCTCCTGGAGTTCCTCTTCTTTGGAGCCGGCTATCACCTGTTTTAACTCCTTGACCTGATCCACCACCCGGCTAAAGTCGCTGGCCAAATGGGGAGACCCGGAGGTTTTCGGTGCCGCTTTTTTCTCTAAAGAATTGGCGCCAGGCTCCTGTTCCTGCTTGCAGGAGATGATAAGTAAAATAAAAAAGAGAAAAGAGCCCAGGTATTTCAAGTTTCTATCCCTGTCCCCAATTGGCCGCAGGCGGCGCCGATATCTTTTCCTCTGCTCTGCCTGATAAATGCGCTTTTTTTATGGGTTAAAAAAACTTGCTGGAATTGCGCAACCCTTTCTGGAGAAGGGGTCTGAAAAGGGGCGCCGGCAAAGGGGTTAAAAGTAAGCAGATTGATCTTGTAAGGCAAACCCTTTAACAGTTTTATCACTTCCTGAGCCTGGGATATTGAATCGTTGAAATCTTTGAGTAATACATATTCAAAGGTGAATCGTTTTCGTTTGGGTAGGGGGAAAACTGTTA
>CAZTWC010000259.1:0-5407 GCA_964617105.1 uncultured Myxococcia bacterium | reverse complement strand
TCATCGGGATTTTACGAAGGGCCATACCTTCCGCTACATCCAGATAGGCTGATACAAGCCGCTGCAGTTGAGCCATTTCATTTTCAGTCAAGTAATTCTTGGCCACACTGACATCGAATTTTTGGATTTTACCTTTGGGAGCGTCTTTCCAGGTTGTCAAGCCCATGTTCTGTTTTTGGTGGTCTGCCCGGTCAACGATCACTTCGGCAGCCGTCTGCCCATGAATAGCCCAGTGCAGCTTATTTTGCACCGTAGCAAAAAAGCGTTTTGTACCTTGAGCACTCACATCATAGTCGATGGACGTGGCATAGATATCGGTGATCTTCTGGTAAAACTTGCGCTCGCTCAGGCGTATTTCCCGGATGCGCTCCAGTTGCTCTTCAAAGTATTGCTCAGTGAGGATAGAACCGCCGCTTTTTATACGCTCATCATCCATCACATAAGCCTTGATAGTGTACTCCTTAATTATAGTAGTCGCCCATTTGCGGAACTGGACGGCACGTTCGGAGTTGACCTTGTAACCAACTGCAATAATAGCCGAGAGATTATAGTGTTTGGTGTTATAGTTCTTTCCGTCAGCGGCAGTTATTCGAAAATTTCGAATAACTGAATCTTCCTCCAACTCACTATCTGAAAACACTTTTTTCAGGTGATAATTGACAGTATGGGTTTCCACATCATAGAGAACTCCCATCATTTTCTGAGTCAGCCAGATGTTTTCATCTGCATAAACAGCCTCAACGCCTCCTTTTCCAGTTGCAGCAACAAAAGTCAAATATTCGGCCGCCGAGGAGCGGATGAGGGAAGTCACTTTTTTTTCGGATTTTTGTATTTTTTTGTTTTTGTTCGGTTTTATGGTCATATTTTCTTTCGATTTTGTCAGGCCACTGAAATTAAGCCATTTTCGTGATTCTTCAACCATTCTTTACTCTGGGCTTCAATTCAGATATCAGACATTAGATTCACTATTTTTATCTCTCCTCTTCCACCTTTCTCCCTCTCTCACTTCTTAACTGCCGTTCAGTATTTACTTTTTAAATAACTTTTAACTTTTATCTATAAAAACGTTTAGTTATTGTTTACCAGTGTTTCACTGACGGTTGGCAATTACAATAATTATTCCCCTTCTTTTATTAACCTATCCATATTTATCCCTCATCCTACAATCTCATCAGCAATAAGTTCCGCCTGCTTCAAAACCGTTTCTGTCGCTAATTTCTGCATGTCTGGAGGATATCCAAATTGTCGGAGAGTCCTCTTTACAATGACTTTTAATTTTGCCTTCACACTCTCTTTGATAGTCCAGTCAATGGAAGCATTAGTTTTAACTCTTTCAAATAAGACAACAGCCAGTTCCTTTAATTTATCCTTTTCCATAACCTCTCTGGCACTCTCATTGTCAGCCAAAGCAGTATAAAAGGAATACTCATAATCAGTCAGCCCCATTTCTTGGGGCTCTGCATCCATATTATGAATTTCTTTGCTCAGTTCTATTAATTCTTCAATAACTTCTACGGCAGTTATAATCTGGTTATGATATTTTCTGATAGATTTTTCCAGCATCTCCAGCAAAGTTTTACTCTGAATCAGATTCTTTTTTGCTCTAGTTTTTATTTCATCATTTAGTAACTTCTTTAACACTTCTACAGCAACATTTTTATGCTCCATGTTTTGAACTTCCATGAGAAATTCTTCAGAGAGCACAGAAATATCTGGTTTCTTTATACCGGCAGCATCAAAAACATCTATTACTTGTTCGCTGACCAAAGCCTTATCTATAACCTGCCTGATGGCAGTTTCTATCTCTTCGTCTGTTCTACCAGAACCACTGCTGTCAAATTTTGCCAATCTTGACTTTATTGCTTGAAAAAAGGATATCTCATCTTTTACATCCACAGCCTGTTCATGGGAAGCAGCAAGGGCATAGGCTTTTGATAAGGCTGTAACTTCGTCTATATACCGTTTTTTTCCATTTTCCAGGGAGAGGATATGCTCTTCTGCTGCTAGAATAAGGGACAGTTTTTTTCTTGTATCTGCTCCGAAATAATTTTCATAGGCAAAGCCATGAAACATTTGGGATACGACCTCCAATTTCTCCAGCATCAACTGCACAGCCTGTTCCACAACTATGGCAGGATCTCCCTTGCCACCACTATCTGAATAAAAAGATAGAGCCTTTTTTAGATCTGAGGCTATTCCCAAATAGTCCACCACAAGACCACCTGGCTTATCTTTATATACCCGATTAACCCTGGCAATACCTTGCATAAGATTATGACCCCTCATGGGTTTATCGATATATAGTGAGTGCAGGCAAGGCACATCAAAGCCTGTCAGCCACATATCACGGACAATAACTAGTTTTAATTCATCTTCCGGATCTTTCATCCTGTCTGCTAAAAGTCTCCGCTGATCTTTTGTGGTGTGGTGTTTAGAAATCGTCGGTCCATCAGAAGAAGCAGAGGTCATAACAACCTTGATATTACCTTTTTTTAAATCATCATCATGCCAATGAGGTTTTATCTTAATTATTTCATCATATAACTCGGCAGCAATACGGCGGGACATGGCTACTACCATGGCTTTCCCTTCAAAGATCTCCTGACGTTGGTGAAAATGTGCAATAATATCACCCGCCACCATTGAAATGCGCTCCCTACTACCTATTAGGGCCTCCAGCCGAGTCCATTTGGTTTTTGCCTTTTGTGATTCGGTTAACTCCTCTTGCTCCAAATCTGCATCCAATTCAGCAACTAGTTCTTTCCCCTCCTCGCTTAAATTTATTTTAGCAAGTCGGCTTTCATAATAAATCCTCACCGTTGCACCATCATCCACAGCCTGAGCAATATCATAAACATCGACATAATTACCAAATACAGCCGGAGTATTGACATCAGAACTCTCTATAGGGGTTCCTGTAAAGCCGAGATAGGTTGCTCTTGGTAAAGCATCCCTC
This sequence comes from uncultured Myxococcia bacterium, assembly GCA_964617105.1. Classification (GTDB taxonomy): domain Bacteria; phylum CAZTWC01; class CAZTWC01; order CAZTWC01; family CAZTWC01; genus CAZTWC01. The sequence goes on along the minus strand of CAZTWC010000259.1, from coordinate 2,451 downwards.
ATATATTTAGCAAAGCCGTAGACTATTTTTTTGCCCACCACACTGCCAGTTTCGCTTTTTACATCAAGGGTCTTGGCCCTGAAGCCATATTGGGTTCTGTGAGCCTCGTCTGCTATAACAACGATGTTTTCTCTTTCAGAAAGGGTTTCATAAACATTGCCCTCTTGGGGATGAAATTTTTGAATGGTAGTAAATACTACTCCACCAGAGGCCACTTTAAGGAGTTCTTTTAAATGATCTCTATTTTCTGCCTGAAGGGGCTCCTGTCGCAACAATTGTTTGGAAGCGGCAAAGGTATCAAATAATTGGTCATCAAGATCGTTTCTATCAGTAATTACCACTACAGTAGGATTATCCATGGTTAACACAACTTTTCCTGTATAAAACAGCATGGAAAGAGATTTTCCACTACCTTGAGTATGCCAAACAACCCCTCCTTTTCGATCTCGAAAGGATTGAGAATCAACACCTGTCAAACCGTAACTGGCAGGAGATTCTCTTAAAATATCAGTGCCGCCTGTTTTTTCAGGTAACTCCAAATAACCTGATGCCCGCAAGGTTGATTCCACGGCCCTATTAACCGCATAATACTGGTGATAGTAAGCAATCTTTTTAACAGTTTCAATAGTGATAATACCGGTTTTAATATCTTCTTTTTTCGTCTTTTCAAAGACCACAAAATGGCTGATTAAATCCAGCAGCGTCTCTTTTTTAAGCATGCCCTTTATTAAGGTTTCCAACTGACCTATCAAGGGCGAGGCTTCCACCTTGCCATCAGAGGTTTTCCAGGCCATAAAGCGAGAATAGCCTGCAGAGATAGAGCCTGCCTTGGCCTCAAGTCCATCGGAAACAATCAGAATGCCGTTATAAGTGAACAACCCAGAAATAGCCTGTTTGTAAGTTTGAAGTTGCCTGAAAGCAGATTTGATAGTAGCAGTTTCATCAGTGGGATTCTTAAGTTCAATCACCACCAAGGGTATGCCATTGATGAAAATAATAAGATCCGGGCGTTTATTAACATTGTTTTCAATAACAGTGAACTGGTTAGCCACAAGAAAATCGTTATTTTCAGGATTTTCAAAGTCAATTAACCAGACCAGATCTCCTCTAGTAGACCCCTCTTTTTGATAACTGACATTTATCCCCTCAGTTAACATGCGGTGAAATTTTTCATTATTGGCAATCAATTCAGGAGAGTTAATCCGCTGAATCTGCCTAATCGCATCCTCCTGACAATCCGCAGGGATCAAGGGGTTAATTCTATTTATTACAGTTCGTAGCCTATCTAATAGTAGAACCTCTTCAAAGGATTCTCTTTCCGGAGAGTCACTGTCCGGAGCGATATCTGGGGCGTAAATATATTGATAACTCTGTTTTTCTAGCAGTTCGATGGCTAGTTCTTCTATTTGGGATTCGGTGATTTTGTTCATAATTTTACGATCTTTGTATTTTCAATTTTATATTTTTTTTCTTTTAACCAACTATTTATTCTTGAAGCAATATCTATATCACCTTTTTGGCCATTTAATAAAAAACAATTGTATGCCTGAGAATTATTATTATAAGCATCAATTAAATGATTAATTTGGTTTTCATTCACATTATTAATGTAAGGTAATAATGTAGCCCATTTTTTTGATTCATCAAAGGAACCCGAATTTTGTATAGAAGAAAAATATGAGGTAATCATCCTTTCTTTAGTGATTGGATTTTTTATTAAATTTTCAACAATACTTAAACAAAATCCATCTATATCATTTTTTTTGACAGGTAACGCTTGGAATCTACTTATAAAACCTTGGGGATCTTCTTCAAATTTTGCTGATAAAATCAATTTTTCCCTACCTGATGCATAGCCAATCTCTTGATTTGTCCATACACTTTCTGAGAATCCCTTTGACAGCAAGGCAATTAAAGCATCCATTTCAAACAATGCTTTTTCTATTTCTTTAATCCATTCGGTAGTGGGTTCAATATCTTCATGGGCAACAAATGAAGATATGCCATAAACTACTAATGATTTTTTTATATCATTAGCATAGCGTTTGAAATTATCTCTATGGCTAATAAATAGACCAAAAGTTCCCTCTTTAAAAACTCTCTTTCCATCATTGTTATACAATTGTAATGCTTCATCTAGAGATACTGCTTTTAGTCCTGTATTGGAGTCTATAAGTTTATATCCATCCTGTTTTAACAATTGATTGATTTCTTGTAGTAAACTTTCAGCGTTTTCTCTATTTTTCGCTAGAAGAGGATAGAAAGAATTTTCTATAACTCCTTTCATTTTGTAAGTGTTATTAAATTCTTTTAGTTTTAATTGTGCAAATTGTCCTCTATAAGAAAAATCGTTATTATGTATTTCTTCACCTTCAATAGAGTTAAAAAAGTCTATTAATTGGTCTCCCTTACGATAAATATATTTTTCATTATCTCCTTTTATTATTTCTA
>CAZTWC010000258.1:0-5453 GCA_964617105.1 uncultured Myxococcia bacterium | reverse complement strand
TGGCCCAGGACTACCTCTTTTTTGTTGACCAGCCAAGCCAGATCAAAGGGAGAGCCAAAAAAATTGCCAAAAGCATTAGGCTGAGTTCCAGCAACTCCGTATACCTGGCGGGGATCTATGGCTGCGTAAGGTTCTACTGGCTTGGGAATGTTGGATACACAGTCAAACCGTAAAAAATGTTTTCCATCAGAACTGACCTCCACAAAGGCCAGTTCTGCAAAGATATTGTTCTTTCCACTGGAAAAGGAGTTTTCGAATACAGCGAAATCTGGCCCCGGACCATTGGCAATGGCTGGAGAAAAAGTAAGGGTGATTTCACCAGCATCTCCCAGGGAAACTATATGATGGCTGTCTCCTTTTGCCCGGCCCAAAGCCTTTTCCGGGGTTTGCCACCGAACACCCACCCCACCTCCGGGCTGGTAATTACGATACCCCTTTGCCCAGGCTTTGATTTGCTTATTTTCAGCGCTTATGCCCTCTGAATCCGGGTCGGTTCCCACGCCGGGATAGCTCTCTACTATCTGGTATAGATAGGTAAAATATGGTTTCAATACCTTGCCCTCTTTAAGCCCGCGGGCAAAAATTTTATTCGGTCCCAAATGTTCAAAAGTAAACTCTGCTCGCTCTTCCCACCTGTCCGGAGCCACAGCATTCGCCTCGCTGCTGGCGCCAACCTGGATAACCACCCCCTTTTGCAGAGAGGTCAGGGTTATGGTAGCGCCCAGGTGGATATAACCAGATTGGTAGTTGCTGACCACCACCGGAGTCACGCCTTTCTGAGGTTCAGCATAATGACAGCCCCAAACCCCCAGGAAAAAAATCAGTACAATTAGAATGACACTCCCCATGGCTAAGAGAGGTATCACCGTCTCTGCAGGCAGGGGCTTTGCAAAGTAGCCTGGTAAGGATGATGTTTGGTCAATTTCCACAGATATTATCCCTTGATGCTTTTTTCTAATTTAGTATTTTACATACATAGTTGGCAATGCTCAAGAAAAAATAGAACCTATCTGGTTTAAAACTCCGGGCTTTTTTAATGCCGGGTTGACAGAGATGGGTTGAGAAAGGCTCTTTAAGATTTGCCATTTACCGCCTATTCAGCTATAATTATATATAGATTGTAGGTGTTGATACAATAAGGTTAAGAATATGTTACCTTCTAAGGAGACAAATCATTATAAGAATTTGGCCGGTTTTATATTGCTGGCCATTTTGATCCATTTGGCCTCCCTGCCTCTTTTTAACCGGTTGCCTAAAATTGAAAGTCCCCGTCGCCTGGTAGCAGTTACCCTGACCAGTTCTAACTCATCGACTAAAAATTTTCGAAAACGTCCATCGAAACAGTGGCGGAAAAGAAAAAATTCTGCTGGCAAAAGAAAATTTTTTAAAAAAAAGGAGAAGAAAAAGGAGAAAAAGAAATTTGAAAAACCGGAAAAAATGCCGGAAGGACAAGTGGTGGAGAATGTCCCTGTCAAAGAAACACCACCTCCCAAAGAGACCAAATATTTAAGTGAGCATGACAGCAGCGTTAAGAAGGAGACCAAAAGCAGATATAGAAGCAATCGTTACCATCGACACGCAGCCGTTCCATCGACTACCCGTGATGAAAAACAGCAATCCGCAAAAATTGCTAAAGAGATTGCCCGTAGAAAATTGCTGGCTCTGGATTTTTCCGGTAATGAAATAGAGGATGAGGAACAATTGGCTGAACCACCAGCACTGAAATTGGAGATCCCCAATATAGAGAAGATAGGGGGATTAAAATTGGATTTCAGCCTGGATGGGTTATTTAACAATAGGAAAAGCAAAGATTCCGTGGTTGGAAACTCCAAGAATTTAAATGTTAACCTCCAGGAAGGCCAAGATGAGAAGATGCAGGAAAGTTCTACCAGCAGAGGCGGAAAAAAATCTATTCCTACCCTGGCTATGCTGAAGCCATCTCCCGAAACTATCTCTTTAGTATCAGGCGATCCTGCCAATGATTATCTGGAAGATGTGGAGGAATCAGAAGCCACCTTGCTCAATTCCCGCCAGTTTAAATATGCCTCTTATTTTAACCGGATAAAGAAGGGCATCAGTCAGCACTGGAATCCAATTGTGGAATACCGAAAAAGAGATCCTAGCGGCCGGATTTATGGGAGAAAAGACAGAATAACGGTTTTGCAGGTGGTATTAAATGACGATGGTTCTTTAAATGATATATCGGTGAAGAATTCCAGTGGATTGGCATTTCTCGACCATGAAGCCATCAATGCCTTTAACAAAGCGCAGCCCTTTCCAAACCCACCTAAAAGTTTGCTCGGAGCCAGAGGACAGATCTATTTCTCTTTTATGTTCTATTTTGAGATTTATTGATTGTTTTCGGACGGACAATTAGTGTTTTACTCAATGCAACTGCCCAGGGCATCGTCAACCGAGTCAAAAACATCAACCATTTTATTCAGGTTGGAGGTGTCAAAAAGGTCACGGGCAGTGTTTTTTACACCGGCCACCTTGAGAAATCCGTCTTTAGCTTTGAGCATGTTATAGATGGCGGCAATCACCAGCAACATGTACTGTGACATAAAAATGACATCTTCCATGTTGAGAATGATGAAATAATTGCCTTTGGCGATTAACTGTTTCAATTTTTGGTAGAGATCTTTCTGGGTTACCAGATTCATTTCTCCTTTTACATTGATTACAATGATTTTACCGAGCCGCTGCTTTTGAATGGTCATGGGGAACTCCTGGTGTCAGTAGCAGTTTTAGATTATTAATATGAATCTGTTCTAAATTTTATGCAATGACTGTGCCGGAGTTTAAAAAAAGCCAATATAAGTTCTTGAACTCCAGGTAGCTTGCTCAACAACTGTATTTATGTTAATTTTCACCTGGTCTTATTCTTTTAATATTTACAGATTTTTTTTGATTATGAATAGAAGCAGTAACTATTTTCCTAGTAAGATAGGAAAAATTTTCCTCATGGATAGGTTTCTTCCGATCTTATCACTATTCCTTATCTTCACACTGTTTTTGGCTTTTTCACTACTATCTTGCAGCAAATTTCCAACCATTTTTGGCAAGAAAGATATTGAACCGCCTTTTCCTCAAGAGGAAAAAACCGGTTTTCCCGCTAAAGCATTTATCGAAAAAATAGAATACTTCCAGCAAAATATTACTTCCCAGGATCCGCTTTCCAAAGAGAAAGAGTGTCTTAGGCAGTCCTCTTCCCTTAGAGATATTTTACATGCCAAAAAGGAGCAAAACAGATTGCAATCAATCACTATGGCTAATAAATTTTTGGCCTGGTACTCTGATTGTTACTCTCCTTTACTGACGTATCCCCAAATATTGGGACCAGAACAGCAAAAAATTATTGACCCTGAGCATATCCCGGTAGAGGAATCCGCAGAAGTAGCCGTGGATAAAGAACAATCTCCTCCTATAAAGCAACTTTTTCTGCAAGAGGATTATCGGGCGATTACTTCTTATTATTATCAAAAAAAGAAAGAACCAGGGGTAGAACTGTCCTGGCAGCCTTTAGATCAGTTATATGTGGGATTGGCTCTTGGAAAAACCGGGTATTTTCAGGATGGCGTCATGGAGATTGAAATATTTTTACAGCAAGACCATCTAAAAGCAGCACCGCCGTCAAGAATATTTATCCTTTCAAATTTAGCTGATTACTATTTCAATTTGAAGCAATTTGAAAAAGCGGAAAAGATTTATAAGCAGGTGCTTCAATTACACCAGCAGGGAGAAAAATTTGATCAAATATGTCAGGAAAAACTGGAACTTATTCAGCAGGCATACATAGAACAGGATAATACTGGCCTTAAGATATTGTATCAATTAAAAGACCGTTTACAACGGGAAGAAGATCCGGTGAATATCTACCTGGACCTGGAAAAGTTGCTCCTTGGTGATTTTAACGAGACGCATATCAACCTGGCTTTGGACCTAAAGAGACAACTGAAGTATTCCATTGACAATAGACGAGAGCAACTTTTGGCTGAGGCGGAACAAGTATTGCCGAATAACCTGGCTTTGGCCAGACAAAAACTAGACCTGGCCCTCAAGTATTTGCCTAATTCTCAGGAGGAGGAAAAGATTCGGTTCCGGCTGAATGATATTTTTGAAAAAGAGCGGTTTCAGGAAAATAACCGAAGTCAGTTGGAGGAGGAGAAGGAGAAGGCTATTTTTTCAGATGGACTGGAGAAGATGAAATCGGGTGACTTTTTGGCGGCTATCCATGAGTTTAAACAATTAATTGGAACCAGGATAGAGAAACAAGCTTTCGAAAAACTTCAACAATGTGAAACTCTTTTTATCTCCCAGGAACGTAAAAAGGCTGGCCAACAGTTTACCCAAGCCCGGCGGGAGAAAGATCCGCTAAAACGAAGAGAACGTTTAGAAAAAGTTTTAAGCATATTAAAAAACTTGCTGGAAAATTTTTCCGGTAATCGGTATACTAATACGCTTCAACGGAATATTAGACTGGTTGAAAAAGAGTTAGGAGAAATATCATTCCCTGATCAACAGGACAAAGAATAGAGAGCTGTTCATGAGTTTTTACCGATCTGAATTAATAGATTTTTATGATGATTTTTATGATGATTTTTCCGATCTAGAGAAGAGATTGGTTTTTATTGAAGTCTATCACCTGAATCCAGAAAAATATGGTAGTGATGATGACCAGTTACTTATTTCCTATTACGACGATCTCGATATTCTTATAGAAAAAATTTTTAATAATGAATTTTTAGAACACCTTGAGAACATCAACCGATTGATATATTTTTTTAAAGAGTTGTTGATGCGCCTGAGGGATGTCCACGATCCTGAAATAATATCCGAATACAATGAATTACTCTTTAAGGGTTTTGACAATATTCGTGAGATTATTAAGTCAAACTTGGATGACAATTTAGAATGTGATGGACTATCAGAAGAAAGATTTGATCATTCCGTGCTAACCCAGGTTGAGGACATATTAGAAGAGATGGTATATTAATCGTCCTGGTCAATCATCCCCGCCATATCTTGCTCGTTCTTTGACACGCCAACTATGTTGCGTTAGCCCTCTTTTTGGATTTGGGTTTTTATTTTTTTCATTTTGTGCTTGATAACCCGTCTTTTTATCGGCCCTAAGTGATCGATAAATAAGATACCGTTTAAGTGGTCGATTTCGTGTTGAAGGGCCACTGCCAATAAACCTGAGGCCTCTATCTCCACTTTTTTTCCCTCCCGGTTCATCCCTTTGACTTTGATACTATCACTTCGCGTCACTTCCGCTCTGAGTCCAGGGAAAGAGAGGCAGCCTTCCTCCCAGGTGATCTCTCCGTTTTGGGAAGAAATTACCGGGTTGATAAGAACAAGCGGTTTCTTTTCTTTATCCACATGGGAGATGTCGATTACAATCACTCTTTGGTTCACGCCAACCTGGGGAGCGGCTAACCCAACCCCATCAG
>CAZTWC010000257.1:0-5478 GCA_964617105.1 uncultured Myxococcia bacterium | reverse complement strand
AGCCGACCCCAGGGTGACTTTAATCAGCCACTGCAGGCAGCCGGCGTGGGTAATTGATACGATATTTTGATTGCCCTGTTTAAATAGATCCATTAAGTATTGCCAATGGACGATACATCGTTTTTTTAGCGAATCTATTTTTTCGGCACCATCAACGCCTTCCCAGGAATAGCGCATGAAATTTTCCCACTGTTCCGGATATAGCACGGCCACCTCTTCCAGCGAATGACCGCTGAAAATTGAGGTGTCCACCTCCAGCAACTCCTGGCGGGACTCTATTGGTATGGCTCCAATTTCATTGCCAATTATGGCGGCGGTTTGGCGGCATCTATATAAGGGAGAGGTGGCGATGTGAGTGATATCTTTATCTTTGAGCCACACTCCAGTGGCGCGTGCTTGCTCTTCACCTTTTTCGGTTAAGGGGACATCATTGCGTCCCTGCACTTTTTTGTCAATATTCCAGATGCTCTGGCCATGACGGATAAAATAGAAGTTGCCCTGGCCCTGCAGTTTGGTAAAATTCAGTTTCATCTAATTTTGTCTAAATGGTAGCCAATTTCTGTTAAAAATCACTGCCATCCGCCTTTTTTCCAGGAGAAAATGGGGTATTGGGGTGGGGGACCATGGTGGAGTCAGGTTGGCCGTCCTCAGATCTGGTAAGGGAGCGATTCTTTCCCCCTTCTGCGCCATAAACCACCTGGTCTACCACATTACCCTTCTGGTCGCGAATGGTTACGATGTCCCCTTTGTTACTCAAGCCCAGGCCATTAGAGGCGGTAAAAACCTGGATCCCCTGGAAACCGCTAAATCGATCTCTATCGCCGCCACCAAATACCACCACTACTTCGCCCGGTTTTATGGTGACGCCACCGGGAAAGGTGAAGCGATCCATCACCCGGTCAGACAGAATAAAACCAGTGAGGTTTATATCTTCCTGGCCGCTGTTGAAAATCTCCACAAACTCATCTTGGGTGGCGGTGATTTTTCCATCGCCATTGGGGTCGACTAGATCCGAATCTTTGCGGTTGGGAGGATCGGCCAGAACCTCATTGATCATCAATCCGTCTTTTTGCTGGGGTTCTATCGCCTCTGGTTTGTTTTGTTGATAGCAACTCAGTTTAACTGGCAGGCACTGTTTTGACTCAATGGTATATCCCTGGGCTACATTTCGGCAACCATACCCGGTAGGGCAACCATCATTGGCCGTGCATTCAAAGGCGCACACTTTCTCGGCGCCATTTATTTTTACGCACTTGTTGCCTTTGCCACCACAGTCAGAATTCCGTTTGCAGGTCTGGCAGAGGTTGGCCGCCACGCCATAAGGGTGGCCATGGGGATTGTCATCAATGCCGTGGATTCCGTACATGGCGGGATTCCGGTAAGTGGAACGACCCAGATCCAGTAGCAGTCCTCCGTATGTGATAGCTATATGATCTTCACTTCTCTGTTCGGTGCCAGCCAGGGCAGATATTAAATTTTTGAGCGCGGAGGAGGAGGAAGCGTTGGAATAATTGGTGGTGGTGATAATATCCAGGTTGTAAAGGCCGGGTTTGGATTTGTTCAGGAAAAAAGCTTCACCCAGGGCGTAAGTTTCGCAGCCGTCAGCCATTACCACCTGGTAGACCTCCTTTGGCATCTGTAAAAAGGGAATTTTGGCATCATCCAGGTCGCCTTCAGAGGTTTTTCTCCAGTTTGCCAGGGCAAAACCGTAAAAAGGGCCAGAATGACCGCTGAAAATGATCACCTCCCGGGTAGCAAAACTCCGGATCATATCCTCTTCAAGGATTTTTCCGCCCAGATCGGTATCAGGATCGGTTTCTTTCCCCTTCTCTCCCCAATAGATGCTGATTTGTACCTCAACTTCCTGGCCGTTGGCCTTGATGGTCCGGGTCAAAGGGCCGCTGTTCCGGTCATACTCGGCAATAGTGCTCTCCGGCGATTTGTATCCAATGCTCAGCAGCCAGTTATAGATCTCCTTGGAGTGCTTTATATGGTATTCATCATGATAGTCCCAGCCAAAATGGATCCCAATGGTCAACTTCCCATCGCTAAAAAGTTTGTTATAGTCGATCCAGGCATCTTTTGTTCTAGGTTGTTCCCAGATGGTGAGTTCGAGCCACTCTATTTTTGATTCATCCACCTTGTTGGGATCAAAACTTTTCCAGGGAGACTTTCTATACCATTCTTCGTTGGTCCTAAGCTGAGTCATCTCGTAATTGGAGATTTTGCCCACTGCCAATTTGAAATAGAACCGGCCATCATTACCCTTTTGGGCAGGCAAACGCTGAATCAAGTATTTATTTCCAGCTATCTCCTGGCGAAAAGTAAAACTAAAGGTCAAATTATCATCCTGCTGGATATCCATATCTTCATAAGAGCCGTTTTTGGTTAGAGCATTAAAACCACCGTAATCTTTGTTGCTGGCATCGTGGCTTTTTGGGGCTACATATTGGTTTAGGAACCAGCCAATCACAACCTGTTTCAGAGGGATCAACTCCTTGACCCGCTTGATTTTTTCCTCAGGGTTGGCGTCGGCAAACTGTTCCCCCAAAGTAACCGAGGTTCTCCCCTCCAGGTAGTACTCTTTGGCGGATTTGGAAAAGAAGTTATCGCTTTTTCCCTCTGGAACCACTACGGTTTCTAGTTGCTCTTCTTCGCCACTGCCAACCTGACCAGAGCCGGAGGAGCATGATATGAGCGCCAGAAGGGCTAAAAAACCTACTATAGAAAATAATTTACCCATTTTTATCTCCAAAAACTAAAATCAAAGATATTTCAAAGTTTAATATCATACCCATCATCGATAGAGTATATCACGGTATCTGGATAATTGAAAAATATTATAATCACAATCACAATAATAAAATTTGTCATCCCCACTTTGACCGACTGTACCGCAGTGCAAATTTGCCGCCAAAGGGATTTCTTAAATGGACACAAAATTTAGGCAAAGATTTTGAGCTTGACTTTGGATTCTCTCTATGTAGGTACTGTAAATGACATCTGAAAAATATTTAGGGAAAGAGATATGGAAAAGAAAAAGATATTAATAGTGGACGACAGTGATGTGATATTGGCAGCCTCCAAAAAATATTTGCAGGCTAAAGGTTATGAAGTGCAAATCTGTAAAAATTGGGGGCTTTTAACCTCAATGATCGGTAATTTCGCTCCACACCTTATATTAATGGATGTGGAGATGGAAGGCGGATTGGGAGGAGGCCAATTGCTCCCCATTATCAAGAAACGCTATCCGGGTCTAAAAATGGTTTACCACTCGTCGATACCATTAGATGAATTGATTCAGTTGACCAAAAACACCAATGCTGATGGATATATGCCCAAAACCAGCGATCCTGATGATTTTGTTAAAAAAGTGGCCTCGTTTTTATAAAAAATAGAGCCGATGAGGATAGTAGTGAAAATTAATTTATTTCCTAAATGGACATTTAGTTTAGGTCTGCTGGTTTACCTGACATTATTGATAAACTGTTCTCAGGTAGATAAGAGTGTGAAAAAAAGCTCCTATTCTCTAACTGCCAAACTAAAATACCAGCAGGCTTTAGAGGCTTTTGAGGATAATAATTACATCAGTGCCATAAAAACTTTTAACCAGGTAAAAAATCAGTTTCCCTATTCGGTTTATGCGGTAAAAGCGGAGTTGAAAATAGGTGATTGTTACTTTAAAAAGGGTGATTTTTTATTAGCCATAGATGAATATCAGATGTTTACCAGGATGCATCCAAAGCATGAACAAATTCCCTATGCTTTGTTTAAGATCAGCCTGGCCTATTTTGAACAAATGCCCGCCGATTTTTGGGTGATTTTGCCTCCCTCATACGAAAGAGATATGGCCGCTACTCATAATGCGCTAAGAAGTTTTGATTTTCTGCTGGAAAAATATCCCCAGAGTAAATACACCAAAGAAGCCAAAGATAACCGCCGTATTTGCCGCCGCAAATTGGCAGATTTTGAATACTATGTGGCTGATTTTTACCGCAAAAAGAAAAAGTATACCGGCGCTCTCTGGCGGTTGGAAATAATTAAAAATCAATATTCGGATATTTATCCCGAAGAAAAAATTTTGTTGGAATTGCTGGAACTTCAATTGAAAAGAGAAGAAACAGAAGCCGCCCAAAAGATACTCATTCAACTGCAGAAAAAATATTCTGGTAGCGATTCTTTAAAAGCAGCGCAAAAACTTTTGGGAGAGAAAGATGGCTGATTATCGTTGATTTTTTAATAATTTAACGTTAATATAAACAAATATCCATCCATAAAAGCCACCTTGTTGTTGTCAACATGATAGTTTTAGGGTCAACTCGATAATTTTAGGAGAAATGCCGTGAGTCCTGCTACACCACAAACCGCTGATCAATTTGTCCTCTCTTTTATTGCCGGTAAGTACAAAGGTGGAGAATTTAACCTGGTTCCTGGCAAGGATATCATAATCGGTAGAAGCAGTGAATTGGATGTGGTGCTGGTGGAAGATATGGTATCTCGCAAACATGCTAAAATTACCTTCATGGATCAGCAAATCGCCATCGCTGACCTGGGTAGCACCAATGGCACCTTTGTCAATGGAGAACGTATCAAACAGGCCAAGTTGAAAGACCGTGATAGAATTCTCATCGGGACTTCTATATTACAGATTCAAGTTGCCGGTGCGGAACAGAAAAGCGGTGGACAGATGACTGAAGTGGCCGACTCACAAGACAACCAGATGGATATCAACTCTGGCAATCTCACCGATATGCCGTTGATAGAACTATTGAGAATTCATAAAGCCTCCCATACTTCAGGGATATTAAATATTGACGGCTCCGAAGACCAGGGTGAAATCTATTTTAAGAATGGCAATATAATTTATGCTCAATTACAATCCAATAAAGATCTAACTCCCCACAAATCTTTCTACCGGATATTGCTTTTCCAGGAGGGTGGTTATAAACTTAAACCTCTGGGTGAAGAAGTTTTTCTTGAGCAGATAGAGGAGGATTGCGAACAACTGTTGGATAGCGGCTTAAAGCAGGTAAATAAATATGATGAGATAAAAAAAATTATCCCCCAATTTTCAGAAGGATTAAACCTGCCCTTGCCCATGGATGCAAAGTTAAATAAACTCTCGCCGGATCAGCTGGATATTTTGCAGTTGGTATACAATTTTGGTGCGCTGGAAGATATTTTGGACAACAGCAAAATAAGCGATGCCGATGTCTTACAAGAGTTGCAATATTTGTTGGACAACAATTATATTGAGGTAATCTAAAAAATAACCGAGTTTTTGTCTTGACAACGAGGTTTAGGTACTGTATATATTTCTACGCTCATACCTGTGCGGGCGGGTAGCTCAGCGGGAGAGCACCGGCCTTACAAGCCGGGGGTCGCTGGTTCGAAACCAGTTCCGCCCACCAAATATGTAAGTTTTTTATGGGGTTGTAGTTAAGCTGGTTATAACGCCGGCCTGTCACGCCGGAGGCC
>CAZTWC010000256.1:0-5488 GCA_964617105.1 uncultured Myxococcia bacterium | reverse complement strand
TGCAGTACGCTACTATGAAGTTATTTTTTAGGGAGCCCTAAGGATAAAAGATGGAAAAAAAGCCGTTTATATTTGCCGGTAAAGAGACTTTTCATCAGTATGGAGAGGATAAAAATAAGAGCCTGATAGTGGGAAGGTTTGTGGCTAATAGTGAATTTATGCGGGCTATGCTGAAATATGCTCCTATTGATGAGTATCATTTCTTTTTAGCCAACCTGAAAGAGATGCAGAAATTCTCTGATGTTTACCAGGATATTTTTCAAGATCAGCAGTTGAAAAAAAGGATTAAACTGGTGCCCACTTCCCAGTTTGCCAAGGCTATGGCAGAGGTAGACTACAGTGTTATGCATCTAAGTGATATATATACCGATTATGCAGACCTTACCTTTATGCGTAACCGGTACGCTGCCCATATGTTTCCCATTACCGCCGTAACTCATACTCTGAGTAACTGGCTGCCCGGTCCGCTGTTAAAACTTATCTGCGGTGGTCCAAGACCTTTTGACAGTGTGGTGTGTACTAGCAATGCCGCGGTATCTTTTGTGGATAAAATATTCAAACTATACTCAGAACAACTGGCAGAGCATTCGGGCGGTAATTTCTCTTTTCAAGGTCAATTGAACCGTATCCCTCTGGGAGTGGATCAGGATAGATTTTGCCCCGGAGACCGTCAAAAGGCGCGGCAGAATTTGGGTTTGTCTAAAGATGGAATCATCATTTTGAGCCTTTCCCGATTCACCTATTATACTAAGATGGATATTTTTCCTCTGGTCTGCCTGTTGGCCCAATTGAAAAAGGATTTGGGCGATAAAATTGATTTCACCCTCCTGTTGGCTGGTTCTGTGCAGCACCGCCAATATCCAGACGCTATAAAAAAGTATGCTGCCCGGTTTTCGGTGGAGAACAATATCAAATTTTTGATTGATTTTGAGGAGGAGAAAAAACCGGATATCTATCGGGCGGCCGATATATTTGTTTCGCCTTCTGATAATTTGCAGGAGACTTTTGGCTTGACGGTAATCGAAGCCATGGCTTCGGGATTGCCGGTGGTGGCCTCAGATTTTAACGGGTACAAGGATACGGTCAAGGAGGGGGTAAACGGTTTTTTAATTCCCACCTTTTGGACTGCTTCTGATTGCGATCACTCAGAATCCATCTATTATCGCGGAGAAAACTACCTTCACCTGCTGTTTGCCCAAAATACTGCTTTGGATTTGGAGGTTTTCCAACAGAGGCTGAAAACACTTATTCTCAACACCCAGTTGCGCCAGGATATGGGCCAGCAGGGGCGGGATAGGGTAGAGCAGAAATATGCCTGGCCCAGAGTAATTGAGCAGTATTTTGAATTGTGGCAGAGGCTTAAAAGTGAGGCGGCAAACTACCAGCGGCCGGAGATTGACGCTGGGGCGCCTATTTCTCCCTATTATTACCACTATCCTCACCTCTTTTCTCACTATCCCACCAGAGAATTGGCGGACCAGGATCGATTTACCCAGACTTCGTTTGGCGGCGATTTTTTGAAAAACCGCCGTAAACCCTGGGTGCTGGGCGACCTGGAAGAACACATAGACCTGGAATTGCTGCGGCAGATAATTTTTTACTGCCGGAGGACGGTCACTCTGGGGCAACTGGTAGAACGGGTTGGTAAAAACGGAGTTGTGCCCCGGGCCAAGATATCTTTTCATCTGACCTGGGCCTTGAAGCATGGGTTGGTAAGGATTGGGTAAAATGAACGTTTATATACTTAAAACCGGCACTGCTATTGCGCCTTTTGGCGATTCAGTGGCTGAATCTCTCTATGTTCATCAGACCATGGGGAGTTACATGCAAAAAGTGTTGTCAGAATTGGTGGGGGGCGAGGTTATCTCTATCCATCATATCTCTCAGGTGGCTGATGCAGACTTGCAAAAAGGCTGCTTGCTGATCTTTGACTGGGTGTTTTGTTCAAAGAAGTTATTAAAGAAGTTTTTGGGCGGCCTAAAAAACGCTGAAAAATCGCAAATGCTTACCCTTAAGCACAGTTATCAGAACTCTAAGAGCCTGGCGGAAGGTTTTGACAATAACCCCGCCAATATACTCGGCACCTCCAATACTATGATCGACTTTTCCTTGCCATTACAAGAAGTTGACCGCAGTATTCCGGGACAGGTGAGTTATGACCTCTTTTTTCTAAAAAACTGTTCTTTAGCCCAAATCGATACCTCAGGCCTTGATAAAGTGCGCTACAACTTGATGCAGATCTGTGAGCGGTCCAAAGTGGATATCCGCTATTTTGACCTGGCTCCAGCTCTGTTTCAGGGGGTCGGTGGTGATTCCGAATACCGGGGAAAAACTTTCAGTATATCGGCCTCCTTTTGCATGCATATCCAACATTGGCTGCATATTTTTCGCCTAAACCAGTTGGCTGCAGTGATGGAGTGGGGAGAATATTGCCGAAAAAATCGGCTTTGGACTATGGGGATGCTAATAAAAATGCCCCTGAAAAAGCGGCATAAACTGAGAGCGTCTTTGAAGGTATTTGGGAAGAGATGCGATATCCATCCCACGGCCTATTTGGAAACCTCTATGATAGGGGATAATGTCACTATTGGCGCCGGCGCTATGATTAAAGGTTCTTTTATTGGCGATGGCTGCCGAATTGGCGATAATGCCAAAATCCACAACTCGGTGCTGGCCCCCAATTGTCTTGCTCTGAAGAACCTGTGCATGGTCAACTGTGTCTGCTATCCCGACTCAACTCTATCTAATCACAAGGTGCAGTTGAGCCTGCTGGGGCGAAAAGTGTTTTTGACCTCCACCGCTGCTTTGGCTGATGCAGTTTTTCAAGGCAATGTAAAAGTGATGCACCAGGGCAGCCCGGTTAGTATTGGCACGCCTTATATGGGCTGTTGCCTGGGCCATGGAGTGAAACTGGGAGCCCGGGTGACTGTAGCTCCTGGACGGGCCATCCCCAATTTTTGCACCATAATCGATGAACCGGGACGGCTCCTGACCACCATCTCCTCAGACCAGGCTAACCTGGAGGAGGGGCAGACCTATTATGTGTCAGAAGGAAAACTGGTCACCCACATCCCCCTGAAAACACCCGTTGCTGCTCCAGTTTGACTTTTTTGGTGAACGATATTTTCGAAAAATGTTCATGATCTGGTTTGGCTGCTGGAATGCTGTCTCCCACCACCTGGTCAAAGGAGTGCCTCATTTGTCCGATTTTTTCTTTTGCAGGGACATAGGCGCCGGTTTTGCCCTTTAAAAAGAGGTCGAGCCAATAATTTATGCCTCCTTCGAGAATATAGGCATTGGGCAGGTTTTGGGCCACCAGCATTTTCCAACCTAAGGTGCTCAAATCTTCATCATTGGCCACCAGCACGAATATGGTGTTCTTGGGCTGGTTGAGAAGTTCAGCGACATAGGAGAAATTATCGAGTTTATCAAAAGTGACCCGTTTAGAATCGATGATATGGAAAATATTATAATCAGCTTCCTTGCGCATATCCAATACCATTAGATGGATTTGGTAGTCGTTTTGCAAGGCCATCAATTCGGCAGGGTGGATATAAACCGCCCTCTTTTTCAATGTCTCCTGTTTTTGTTCTTTTACCCACTCCCACTTGTCCAGGGCAGTAGGCTCTCCAATGACCATCACCATAATTGCCAGTACAATTGTCAGGGCGGAAAGGGGTTTTAGGCAGCCAACTCCAATGAACTGGCAAGCATTTTGATCTCCAAAGATTTTTTCCAGGTATTCTGCCCCGAAAAACATGCCCAAAGCCATTAAAACTACCAAA
Source organism: uncultured Myxococcia bacterium (assembly GCA_964617105.1). Classification (GTDB taxonomy): domain Bacteria; phylum CAZTWC01; class CAZTWC01; order CAZTWC01; family CAZTWC01; genus CAZTWC01. The sequence continues at coordinate 1,703 of CAZTWC010000256.1, read as the reverse complement.
AAGACAACCGTTCCGGTGTCAAGACCCAGCCATTGGGGAAGAGTGAAACGCCCCAGAAAACTGGAATGCCAGAATTCGCCGAAAGAACTGATGGTTTCGCCAAAGACAAAAATACCAAACAAACAGCCAAGAAAGAAAAACAAACCGTCCAGTTTGAGTGTTGCCGTTGCCACCAGGGAAGTGCCCGGGCAAAAACCGCCGACGATAAAACCCACTCCCATTATCAGCCCGCCTACAATTCCGGGAAAAAGGTAGGTGGGATTGACCCAGATAACATTATAATCTAGAAAACCGAGGCGGTAAGAGATAAAGATTAAAAGCATGGCAAAAATAATGGCTGTGAACATAACTTTTAAGACCGTCATATCCTTGAAATAGAATTGGGCAGCCAATTTGCGGCTGTCGCCAAATCCAGCCATTTCCAGGGAGGCGCCCAGACCTCCACCAATAAACATATATACTAAATAGGCACCCGTTTTTCCAAGGGTTTCTTCCATGGTTAATGGCAACATAAATAACTCCTCAATTCCAAATCTTCCGTAAAAACCAGGCCAGGGCATAGGCGGAAATGAAAACAGAAAACATAAAAGCCCAACTGCCAACTGAAAGGACAGCTCCACCGCTGAGAGCCTGGCCTGAGGTGCAGCCCCTGGCAAACCGGGCTCCATAACCCATTATAGCCCCACCGCCAAAGGCGAGTATTAACCTGGTCAAATTGGAGATCTGCGGTCCCTTTCTGATTTCAATTTTTAGCCTCTTGTGAAAGAGTCCTGATATAAAACCACCGAGGAGGGTGCCCGCCAACATGAAAACCGTCCACTTGTCCAGGGGATTTTTGTCGCCGCCAGCCATCTTGGCCAAAAAAGAGACCCTGTCCACATGGTCGGGTACGATTTTATCCTCAATAAATACCAGCACCCGGTTCATGCCGCCCGATGCGCCCAGGCCGTTTCCCGTGCTGAGGAAGGCCAAAAAAAGGACTACCCCTAAAACCAGGCCTGCCAAATAGGGGCTTAGATAATTTTCTGGTTTTTCCATTTTCTTTATCCCTCCTTTTCCAAATCACGGATTTTGACCTCTTCCCAGCCCAGGATCATGGCCTTGATATTGGAAAAAATAGTATGGCCCGTGGTTGACATATAGATGTGTAAGAGTAAAAAGCACAAAAAAGCCCAGGTCAGAAAAGCATGAACAGAGTTCACCATGGTCATCCCCCCAATTGTATCGAACGCTGTGCTCCAATAATCTGAGGTTAACATCAAGGTGCCGGTTATAACCTGGAGCATCAAGAGACCATTTAAGAATGAAAGATAGACAATTTTTTGCAATGGATTTAGTCTGTTCTTTGGCGTTTTAGGCGAGGGGTAATCTTCGCCCTGGAATATACCCCAGGTATAGAATTTAACCTGCAGAACAATTTCCTGGATAAATTTCCGCGGTGGAGAGGGGATAAACTGCCATTTTTCGTCGGTAACCAGGTGATGGAAAAATGCTAAAAAGCCATTGAGAACAACCACCACTCCCACTATCTTGTGGATATAGACCGCCAAAGAGAAGTCCAGGAACATGGCGATTTCGGGATAACGTATTTTCGCACCGGTAATGATCAGGATAATAATGCCTGCCGCCATAATCCAGTGCCATACCCGGTTGTATACAGAGTAGATATATACCGTCTTAACAGGTTGGCGGCTTTTTTCGGT
>CAZTWC010000255.1:2763-5510 GCA_964617105.1 uncultured Myxococcia bacterium | reverse complement strand
AGGCTGGTGTCTCCATGTTAGCGCAGGCAAATTCGGCTCCGCAAATGGCCTTGAACCTTATAGGGTAGAGTTAGCCTGAATTTTTGTTTTTCTAAAAACAAAAGGGTAGGGGGCGGAAAAGCAGACCGCCCCCCTCTATCTCCCTCCTTTTCCCTGGCAATACTCTAAAATAATTTCCAAAAGCCTCCAACATCAAATATCTTGCCATATTTTAATAATCATTTTATTATGCATTTCTAGAATCCGTATGCCCGAGAAAAAAGAGCAGGAATAATAGTTATGAAGGTAGATGAAGAGAAAATTCGTCAGTTTTTAAAAGATAAGAAAGTAATAGTGAACGATTTTCTTTCCCATTTTATTGATAATTGCCTTTCCCAAGAGATGAAAAACGGGACTGAATGTCTTGATGCAATAAAACATGCTATTTTAAATGGAGGTAAACGTTTACGTCCTATTTTGACCATAGTCTCCTTTGAAACTTTTTCCGGCCAGCCAGTAAAAGATTTTAAGCATCCCATTATGCCAATTGCAGCGGCGATTGAATTGGTTCACAACTATTCTTTGGTGCATGATGATCTCCCTGCTTTGGATGACAGTGACCAGCGGCGGGGACAAATTACTCTTCACCGAAAGTATGGTGACGCTATGGCAGTACTGGTGGGCGATGGATACCTGACCGAGGCTTTTGGATTGATGGCGGGCAGCAGCCTGAATTCAGCAGAAGTTATTATTGAACTGGTTAAAGCGGCTGGGTTCAATGGTTTAGTGGGCGGGCAGGTCCGAGATATCTACTTTGACCATCAACAACAGGATAGTAGGGCTCATTTGGAGTTTACCTACAGGCTAAAAACCATGGCTCTTTTTAAGGCGGCGGTTCTCTGCGGCGCCCTGGCGGCGGGCATTGAAAAACAGTCTTTAGAGAGTTTGCAGGATTATAGTGAAAAATTAGGGATGTTATTTCAAATAACCGATGACCTGCTGGATTTGGAGGAGGATATGAAAGCCTCAGGTGCGGAGGCTAAATTGACCTATCCCATAATGGAGGGGGTAGAAGAGGCCCGCCGGAAAATAGATCGACTCTATCAGGGATCCATAGCCTCGCTGGCATCTATTCCCGTATCCAGCCAGAATTTGCAGGATATTACTTATTTGATCTACTCCCGAACGAACTAGTTGCCGTCCGGGAACCTTTGCCATTTTTATCCTTTGGAGATATGATTCTCCTCTATACTGATGACAGGGTAATAGAGTGCACAAATACGGCCTAGGAAGAGTTTTACTGTTAGGGAGAATATTTTCATGCGCCGCAAGAACGATCCAATAGATTACAATTTTTTACGTAATCAAAAAAATATTCCCGAGCAGCAGGTCATGGCTGCACCAGGAACAATTGTTATTCCTGACACCAATACTGCTATTGGCGCTATGGCCACATCATCCGTCGTGGTTACCATCTTTGACTTAACCAATAAAAAAGGAGGGCTTTGCCATTTTATCAAACCAAAACCCGGAAAAGATCAGCCCGGTACACCAATATTCGGACTTCCTGCTATCTGGGCAATGTTAAAAAATATTAACGTCCGAGCAGCCCAAAGGGATAGATATATAATCGGTGTTTATGGCGGCGGCTGTCCCGATTGGGCAAACCAAAAACAAAAAGCGTTGGCTGCCGCCAATATCGAAATCGCCAAAAAGGTACTATTAAAAAAGGGTCTTATTATTAATTACCAGGATGTTGGTGAACGGCAGGCCCGGAAAATAATTTTTATTAGCGCTACCAACGAAGTGATTATCGCCCGCACCGATTCGGTTCGTAAGACAGATTGGTTCTCAACCGTAGAGATATAATACTACGAAAACAGCAAAAGCATGAAAGATACCAATATATACAAAGAGAGATGCTGTGGAAGTTACCTGTCGCTCTTTTTTCTGATTTTTTTTTACTCTCTGAATGGTTTTGCCGAACCATTATCTCCCTCCCCACCTGCCAGCGTCCAGAACCCCAAAACCAAAACCGGAATTATTCTTACTTTAAAAGTGGCTTTGTCGGCAGCCCAAGAAAATTTTGAGCAGGCGAAGATATCCCAGACTCAGTATCAACAGGAAGCCTTGACAGTGGAAAAGGCCTGGGCGGCCTTTATGCCCTATCTGGCTATTCGCGGCAATTTAACCCGCAACAACCAGGAGGTATCCTTTGACAACCGTACCCTGCAGCAGTATTATTCTATGGCCGGCAATTTAACTCTGTCTGCCACTTTATTTAGAGGTTCTGCCATCTCCAAGGTGATGGAAGCCTATCCTGGCCGGGAGGCGGCCGCCAAAGAAGCCCGCTGGCGGGAAAGGCAATTGGCTTTTAAGGTGACCAAATCCTACTTGGCTTGTTTGGCAGCAGAAAATTATTTAACCGCCGCCCGGGAATCGTTAAAAGTTGCGGATGAACATCTACAGGCAGCCAAATTGCGTAATATGGCTGGCCAGGCTTTGCAAATTGATGTGCAACGAGCAGAGATTAAACTGCTTAGCGCCAATAATCAGGCCGATGCCGCCCAAAGTAATTTGGCTGAGAGTATGGATTACCTCTCCTTTCTAACCGACCAGCCCCAGCCTTTTCGAGTGGAGGAGCCTGAACTGCCTGCAAAAACCGTTCTTGATCCTAAAAACCAACGGCCAGATTTGGATGCAGTAAGCCTGAAAATAAAATCTGCTCGCCGTGGTTTACAGAACCAATGGCTAGATTACCTCCCATC
>CAZTWC010000255.1:0-2697 GCA_964617105.1 uncultured Myxococcia bacterium | reverse complement strand
TGAATGGTAACTATCGCTATAGTCAAACCCAGGGTTGGACCGGTGAGAATTTTCGCTGGGATCTTATTTTATCGCTGGAGTGGGTTCTCTACAACGGGGGGCAGCGCAGTTTAGATAAAAATCAGCGATCTTTGGGGATCAAAAAACTGCTTTTAGAGCGGCGCCTTCTGGAGCGGGGTATCCAGCAGGAGATACGCCGGACTTTGCGGCATATTGACACTGCCCAAAGAGCAGTAGGTACAAATAAACGCAAATTGCATTTGGCCCGCCAGAATCGAGAGTTGGTGTTGGCCAGGTACCGGGCTGGCTTGGCTACCTATCTGGAACTTTTAGAGGCGGGTGAGGACTCAAAACAGGCCGAAATTGAGATAGTATCCAGCCGGCTCGGTCTCTCTCTGAAAAAATTGGATCTACTCAAAGCCCTGGGATTAAATCCTATGGCAGATTAGAAGTAATCCCTGGGCTATGGGGAAAGGGTAAAATAAATGGTAAATCAAAGATATTTTAACAAATTTTTGCCCTGGTTGTTAGTGGGACTAATGCTGTTTATGGTCTCTTGCCAAAAAAAGGATACCCAGGGAGGCTCTTCGGGTAAAGGGAAAAAAAATAGTGTTCCAGCGGTCAAGGTGAAGAGTATTGGCCGGGGAGATCTAGAGAGTGACCTGGTTTTTAGCGGCGAATTGATCTCTTTTAAAAGCGCAAAAATATCTTCCCGCATCACCGGGCGCCTGGAAAAAGTTGTCGCCAAAATGGGCGAAAAAGTAAAATCAGGGAAGGTTTTGGTAAAAATAGAAAATGGCCAGTTGGCGGCTCAACTTCAGGAGGCCGAATTTGCCTTAAAGGTGGCCATAGCATCGGTAAAACGCTCTGAAGTGGATCTGGCCAGTATTACCAGTCAACTTCAGCGTAGTAAGAAATTGGAAAAGGGAAAATTAATCACCCCCCAGGCCATGGATAACCTCAGGTTTAAAGAGAAGGCATCCAGGGCTTCTCTGGAATGGACCAAAGCCCTGAAGGAACAGGCGGCCGCCCGGGTAAATATACTATCGGCGCAAAAAGAGGAGACTCAACTAAAGGCTCCTTTTAATGGAGTGGTGAGCGCTCGTTATCTGGATCCCGGCAACCTGGTAAATCCAGGGGTGGCAGTTCTGGAGATCACCAGAGACGATCCTGTGGTGGTGCGTTTCAACGTGCCGGAGCGCAATCTGGCTCAACTAAAGGGCTTGATTAAAGAGGGGTTGATAACTTTGAAACTATTGGTAGATGCTTTTCCCGGACAGCAGTTTCAGGCCAGGAGCCGCTGCCGCCTCTCTCCGGTGATCCAGGCGGCCAACCGTTCTGCCAGTGTGGAGGTGGAGTTTCCCAATAAAAAGGGAGATTTGATGCCGGGAATGTACTGTCGGGTATATTTAGGATTTCGGAAAAAGAGTCAGGTTTTAATTTTGCCCCTGGATGCCCTGGTAGATGTCCCTTTATCAGACAGTAAGAGTGGTGAGCCGGAGTCTGGAGTTTTTGTGGTAAAGGATAATAAAGTTTTTTTAACCCCGGTAAAAATTGGTATGGTGCAAAGAGAGCATGGCGAGATCCTCTCCGGCCTTAAGCAGGGCGATCAGGTAGTGGTAGCTGGGATGAACTCACTAAAAGATGGCGTCAAAGTGCTGGTGATAAACCCAAAATGAAGATATCTGAACTTGCGGTCAAAAGACCGGTTACAACTTTTATGGCATTTATTGTAATCCTCTTGTTGGGAGGCGTATCTCTCTCCAGGTTGGCTATCGATATGCTACCCGAGATCGATTTTCCATCCATCTCAGTGGTGTCATCCTATCCTGGAGTGGGGCCGGAGGAGATCGAAAATTTGCTTACCCGGCCAATGGAGGAGGCGGTCAGCACCATTCAGGGGATCGAAAAAATCACCTCCACCTCCACCGAAGGGAGGGCCAGGGTGTCGTTATCCTTTGCCTGGGGCACCACCCTGGAGAGCGCTCTCAACGATGTGCGGGCTGCGGTGGAGAGGATCAGAGGCAGGTTGCCCGAAGAGGCCACCACCCCGGTGGTGTTCAAGTTCGACCTCTCCTCTTTTCCGATTATGTATTTGACTCTTTCGGGCCAGATGGAACCATGGCGGCTGCGTCAACTGGCGGAAGAGGAGATCAAACCGCGGCTGGAGCGGGTAATTGGAGTTGCGGCGGTAGACATCCGGGGCGGCGTTAAGCGGGAGATACACATTGACCTGAAGGCGGAGCGGCTTGCGGCCCTGGGCATAACTGCAGGCCAGGTGGCGACCGCCATCCGTAGGGACAACGTGGACTTGCCAGCCGGTGACATGTTCCAGCGGGGAAAGAGAGTAATCATCCGTACTATTGGGTGCTACCAACGGGTGCAGCAGATGGAAAATGTGATTGTCACTTCCCGTAACCGTGTTCCGGTGCGGGTGAGAGACCTGGCTCAGGTAAAAGATTCCCACCAGGATAAAGTGAATGCGGTTTTTATCGATGCCAAACCGGGAATCAGACTTTCGGTGTCTAAACTGTCTGATGCCAATACGGTTGAAGTGGCCGGGATGGTTAGGGCAGAGGCAAAACGGATCAACCACCAGATGGACAATATTCAACTACAGGCCCGGTTTGACACTTCCGACTACATTTCCAGCTCCATTTCCAATGTGGAGCGGGGCATTTTATATGGCGCTGGCCT
>CAZTWC010000254.1:0-5533 GCA_964617105.1 uncultured Myxococcia bacterium | reverse complement strand
CCACAAAATGCCATCTGCCGATATTCATCCTCTTTTACACCGGGACATACACAACACGGTTTTTAACCCTCCCGAAAATAGGACACAGGATCGGTCACGGTGATATTGCCGCTGGTGTATGGGCGATTCTGGTTGACGACAGCCTACTTAGTTTTCGGCTGACCAACCGCTGATTAACCGGGGGTTGGATGTGGCTGCTAGACTTCTTTTTCGAAGTCGAAAATCGAGGTAATTGTTGCTGCGAGAGGGCAATCATGTCACTTCCTCACAGACTTCACATTTGTCGCCAACGAAAATCAGGATGAAAGTTTTCAGGTTTTTCATGGTTAAAAACTGATCCGACTGGCGATATTTTTGCAGTTTTTTCAAGGCATCGTTGAAAAGAATCTGTTTTCTCTTTTTCTCTTTCTCTCTTTTCTTGTCATCTTCGGCATCCGCCTTTTTCATATATTTTAATTCAAAGACAAATTGGTAATTGACATCGTAGGGGGAGCGTTCCAAAAGTGCCAGGTCGATATAGCCGTCTTCGACTTCGTATTCGGTTTTGGTAATATAGAGGTTGGTCAGGGATAGATAGGCAAAAATGGCCAATTTGACATACTTTTCGTCAAATTTCTGAAAATCGCGGAAAGAGAGGCTGTGCAGGAAGTTCTCTACCATTTTTATCAGGGGCATGATATTTCCATTTTGAGAAATTTCAAAGATACAATTGTCTAGTTTTGTTGTATCAATATTGACTTTTGTTCTTTCCTCGATTATGTGGATAAAAAAGTTCGCGAACCGCCCCTACGGCAATTTTTTGAACGGATGGGTTGGTGATATCGCTGTGTTCGTTCAATCGATTGTAGGGAAGACCCTTGCGATCGCCGTGGTTCATTACGGACTTGCCAATGATAGGGGTCCAATTTCAATAATTCAATCTCTATGTCCCCTGATTTCTCGAAGAAACAAGGTAATTGGTGATTCCAGCCAGGGTTTGATGAATCACCTACTCACACTTGTCGCCCACAAAAATCAAGATAAAGGTTTCCAGTGACTCAATTCTGCTATAGCAATAACCCAATATGTAAGTTATAGTTCGTCTATATGTGCAACAATTCTAGTTGATGTTATTAAATGGCTAAAAACAATATCATAAAACGGATAACCTCCGGGCAGGAACGCCTCCATATAAATATTGGTCCGGTTTGTAATAACAACTGCATATTCTGCATGGAATCTGACCGTGAAGAGCGCATCAAAGTTAATTCCTCCCTGACCCCGGAGCTGGTCAAACAGATTCTCACCCAAACCCAGTCCCGTGAAGAGGTATGTTTCACCTCAGGCGAGCCTACTCTGGTGGAATCCTTGCCAAAGTATGCAAACCTGGCTAAAAATTTGGGGTACATTCGGCGCAGTATTATGACCAATGGCCGGCGGCTGGCCTATCTTGATTACTGTAAAAAATTGATCAAAGCGGGTATCAATTTTTTCTATATCTCCATACATGGACACCAGGCCAAACTGCATGACTCTCTGGTGAGAACCAAAGGTGCTTTTGGCCATACGGTTTTGGGACTTGAAAATCTAAGCCGGCTTAAAAACTATGGGATAAAATTGCATACCAGCACAGTTATTACCAAACGCAACCTGCCGTTTTTAGGAGAGATTTATCACTTTTTGCGCAATAAGAGCGTTGACCAGATTATTTTCAATGTTATGCAGCCCAAAGGCCGGGCTGCTTCCCATTTTGAGCGGCTATTCCCATCATATACCAATACTGCCTCACAAATGTCCTTATTTTTAAAACAGTGCCAGGAGCAACAACCACAGGCCTTTTTAGTAGATATTCCTCTTTGTCTCACTGAATCTATCCCTGATTACAACCGGGGATACGTAGAAAAACACAAACATTTTAAGCCAAATGAATCATTGGAAAAACCAATTACCAGAGCACAGTTGGACAAACTCTACAGAGTTAAACAAAATAGTTGTGGAGAGTGTAAATATGATAAAGTCTGCCCCGGGGTATGGGGCACCTATATCAAGCACTATGGCTGGGAGGAGTTCTACCCGTGCAGATAGTGATCCCGGTTTCTCACCTCTATCCAACGATTGAAGATCTCGATAGTTTTGTCATCTCTGGCTAAAAGTTTTTTAAACAGGTAATCCTGAATACCCTTATGAATTTTACACCAGGAACTGGAACCCATCAGCCCGTGAATACTGCCGGAAGTATGGTAGTTATGAACCGGACAGACACCGCAATAGGGATAATAGGCGCAATGATAACAGTCGGGAACCCCTTCCAAATTGGAGGCGATAATCATAGAGCGCACCGTGGGATGATCAATAATCTGGTTGTATGAACATTCAGATACATCACCTATCTGAAAAAAGTCATCTCCCATCTCGTAGAGCATGCGGGCTTCATCACAGGTGAATATTTTTCCGTCATAATTATAGGTAACCTGTCCTATGCCGGCTCCGCATGGAGAGCGGATATCGAGGAAATTAGGGTCTTTGCCACTCAATATTTTAGTTAGAAATATGGCGGCGTTTCTCTCCAGCATCTGCTCACCCTGTAAATTCAACTCTATAATATAATCCACCACTTCATGGTAAAAGGCCAGGTAGTCATCAATGGAATAGACCAGGTCGCCTTTATTTTTGGCGGCAAAGCCATAGGGGTCCATGGGCCGGAGATAGATGGCGTTTACTCCCAGTTCCCGGTATGTATCAACTATCTGCCGGGCATATTTAAGCGTTTTGCTGGTAACAGTAATCAGAGCCTCAACATGGTAAACATCAGATGACAACCCCTGTTTTTGATAGGCCTGGTTTATACGCTTGATCCACTTGACACTTTGGTCAAAAGCATCTCCTCCTGCCATTTTTCTCTGCTGGTTATGTAACTCTTTTGGGCCATCTATAGAGGTGCAGACCTGAATACGATTATCTAGTATAAATTGAAGAATATCTTCATTCATGGCTGCCAAATTTGAAACCAGGGTAAACTCAACCAGCCGCCGAAGAGTTTTGTTCTTCTCTTTTGCCTGGGCAACGATTTGTTTAATCAGAGGATAATTCAGCAGAGGTTCACCCCCCTGAAATTCAATGGTAAAAGATGGTGCCGTGGTTTTAAAGGCCAAATCAACCGCCTGACGGGCGGTATCTGCATTCATATCATAAGTGCCGCTTGAACTCTTCTCTTTGGTTCGGCTGGCATGACAGTAGAGGCAAGTTTGATTACACCTGAGAGTGAGGACAAAAATATGCAGGGTAGGGCCATGGGCCAAAAAGGTTTTACGGTCCTGATATTTCTGCTGTAACTCATTCTGGTCCACCAAATCTTCTATAAAATTGCTATCTTTCAAGCGGTTCCACAGTTCTGAATCGGCTTCTACCTCACCTCTATAAAAACTCTCATATTCAGCCTGGTTTAAAAAAAGATATTGGCCTACCATATTGGTTATCAGGTAATTGTCTTCAATCTGGCGGGCGTTAAAAGTAGTTGGATTCATTTTGAAAGCCTCGTATAAGGTTGCAATTCATTATCGCCATAAGTTTCAAAGTAATTTGTGTATAGACCGGGGCACTTTTCGTAATGGGTACAGTTCTCACATCGTTTTGTCTTCATTTTATTCCGGTCATCTACTGGATAAAATGCGGTCTCATAGGCTTCGGACATCATGTAGAAACCATGTTGACGCAATCCGCCATAGAGATGTTCCCAGCCTTTAAGAAGACAAAAAGGTATGCCCTCATAACAAAGCCGCCATCCATTGGCCCTTTTTTGGGCATAAGTAAATACCTCTATCACTTTTTCCGCTGCCTTTTTCAGGTGAGGCACCACTTTTTCCATGGTAGTATAGGCGGCGCCTTTTGGTTCAGCCATAGAAAATTTTAAACCGATCCCCTGAAAAGATCTCAACAGATTGAAAATATCAACCAAACTGTTCAAATTCAAGGGAGTAATAACTGTATTAAGCACCAACTCCACTTTTAATTTAGCCAGATTCTCAATGGCCGGTAAAACCTGGTTAAAAGATTCACTGCCCACTATACTATTGTGTTGCCTGGCAGTAGCGCCATGCAGCCCGATATGGACATACTTTAGCCCTAAATCTACCAATTCTCGAGTCAACTCTTTATATGACAACATCCGTCCATTGGTTATCAGCCCAATAGCAATCCCTCTTTGCTGACAATATTTTGCCCATTTTACCAACTCCGGACGAATGGTTGGCTCTCCCCCAGAAAAGGCAACCATGATTGCCCCCTTTTGCACAGCCTTCTCTATCTTGGCTAATACAAGAGAGTTGGGTCCAAGTTTGGGCTCTAATCCCTGGCTGTGACAGAAAACACAGTTATTGTTACATTGGTAACCGACTTTAATCAGGGCGCGCATAAGATAAAGTCCGTCAGATAAAATTGACTAAAAAAGATAAATTGCCTAAGATCGATTCTATATCTTGCCCTCAGGCCTTCGGACGAACACTAATTGGCAAGATCATAGCAGGCAAAATCATAATTGTAAATTTGATATTGAACTATACTCTTTATGAATCTCAATAAATCTAATTCAACCAAACCAGACAGCCAGATGGTTGTCCTTAAATTGCCAACTTCCTGTAATAATCACTGCTTTTTCTGTCTGAACCGTTATGGAAATGAGACCGAAAGGAACGGCGATACCCCTGGATTGGCTGATTTTGAAAATCAATTAAAGGCGGCTGCTTCAGCCGGAATCTCAAAAGTGCTGCTAACCGGAGGGGAACCAACCCTGTATGATAATTTGGATAAACTCCTTAAAACCGTCAAAGATCTTGGCTTTGTAGATATTTGTCTTCATACCAATGGACGCCGGCTGGCCTATCCCACCTTTGCAGAGCATCTATTCCATTTGGGAGTAAACCACTACATCTTTACAATTTATGGGCCCAGTGCCGATATTCACCAGTTTCATACCCAGGTAAATGGTAGTTTTAATCAAACCATTAAAGGACTTCTCAATCTGGCCAAAAACACTTCATCTATCACTGTTACCCAGGTACTTACCCGTTGTAATTATCGCAATCTCCTCTTGTGGATACCTATTTTAAAAAAAATCGGGATTTCAACTTTAAACATTGAGATGCTGCAACCATATCAAAATGACAAATTGAGTTTTCTACAATATGTTCCCCGGCTGGGAATGATAAAAAAACAACTGAATATAGCGGCCAACTCGTTCCATAAAAAAAGTTTATGGCTCCAGGTCAGCGGTATGCCCCATTGCCTGATTTTATCACCTGATAACCGAAAACTTCCCCAGAAGAAATTGTGGGATACTAAAGAAGTTTACCTTCAACCCGACCCCCTTTCTACGGAACCCTTTTCAAATAAATGTATCCAGTGTACCCAAAAAAATAGTTGTTCGGGAATAAGTGCAGAGTATTTGGAACGATTTGGTGATGAGGAGTTATATTCGTTCTTAGGGCTCGCCCAAAAATAGATCTACCAGGAGCCGTGGGAGCCGTGAGAACCGTGGGAGCCGTGAGAACCGTGGGAA
>CAZTWC010000253.1:2383-5558 GCA_964617105.1 uncultured Myxococcia bacterium | reverse complement strand
AAACGAATCTTTGGATCACCATTCACAATAACTTCGGGAATTCTCTCTAAAATACCTTGCTCCAATCTGTCCCGTAAGGCAGCCAGCCTCTGGTTTTCACCAAAGAAATTTTTACCTGCCAACCTACAAGCCTCTCCCAGAGCTACGATGCCAGGAACATTTTCTGTACCTGCCCGGCGCCCTAATTCCTGATGGCCGCCATGAATCAAGTTGAATAGTTTGGTCCCATGTCTAACATAAATAGCGCCAATCCCTTTTACTGCCCCTAGTTTATGGCCAGACAAACTCAAAATATCAATATTCATCTGTTCAACGTCAATGGGAATTCTGCCTATGGCCTGTACCGCATCAGTGTGAAAGAGAATTCCCCTCTGTTTAGCTATTTTTCCAATCTCCTCAATCGGCGACAGAACACCGGTTTCGTTATTGGCGAAAATAATGGAAATTAAAACTGTTTCCGAAGTGATGGCCCGTTTCAAATCGTCAAGGTCCAGGCGGCCTTTTTTATCCACTGGCAAATAAGTAACCTGGGAGCCTATCCGCTCCATATATTTACAGGTGCTTAAAACAGCCGGATGTTCTACTGCCGTGGTTATAATATGATTGCCCTTTTTTTGCCGTGAAAAATAGGTGCCTTTGATAGCAAAATTGTCCGATTCAGAACCGCCACTGGTAAAGATTATCTCCCTTGATTTACATTTTAGTAGATCGGCGATTTGCCCACGGGCTTCATCTACCGCATCCTTGGCGGCTCTTCCCGCCCAATGAGCACTGGAAGGATTGCCAAAATGCTCGGTTAAAAAGGGCATGACTTTTTCCAGCACTTCGGGCTTTACTGGGGTGGTGGCATTGTTATCGAGGTATATGGGCTTCATCAATCTCTCCTTTTATTTCTCGTAACTGCCGGTAATTTCAGTTTTCAATATTCAATATTACTTTTTATATATCTGGCGGCATTGTCTATACAATTTTCTAAAGATTCGGCAATAATAGTGCGAAAACCGATATGAGGATTGCGCAAGGCCTCATAGTATCTTTGCCGCTCTTGGGACAAAATAATAATTGGTATATAGTTGTAACGCATAAGGATAAAGTTCATTACCAACCGTGATATTATTCCAGAGTAATCAGGAAAAGGGAAAGTTTTAATCAGTCTTATGTGAGCCTTGGCAGCCTGCTTTACCGGATCATAAGAACGAATATCACTGCTGTCTAAAAAATCAATATACTTACGCAACTGGTAGGAGATGCGTGAAGGCTGGGCAATAACATGAAAATAGGTCCGGTGTATAGGCATCTCTTTTCTATATCTACCCGGTTGAATCTTGGGCATATCTTGCACCATGATAGCGTGGATATTTTTTATCATGGACAGAGTCATCTTCTCCTTTTGGCCGCAGGCTTTGTTCTGGACAAATTCCAGGGCCATTTTCAGGTTTCTGATACTGATAAACTGCTTATTGTCCGATGCCCTTTCCTCATCAGCCAGCGCCTGAAGGATCTCTTCATAAGTAAGGACAATCCCTTCCAGCGCGTGCTCGTGGTATATGTAGCTGACCACATAATTTTGGTTGAAAATTTTCCATCTTTCCGGAAATCGCTTTTTCAGGGAATCCAATTGAGACATCTTTTTGCTAATCCGCTGGCAATTCTGCCTCATTTTCTCTTTTTGGTTGTAATCTATCAGCGAATAAACCATATTTCTATTTCCACCTGCTATCCAAATTTATTTTAAAATTGACATCATCAATATTTATCAGGAAATTACCCTAGTATCCGAATGGACATGAAACTACTAAATTTACCCTAAAAGTTGATGAAAAAGCAAGCAGTTTTCTGATAAAAGATTAAAGGAAGTAGGGGGAGGTGGGGGGGAGGGGAGAAATACCATTTGCCTTGACCCGAGAACACTTTGGGGAAGGACATACCAGGTGAAAAGAAAAATGGTATCTCTCCTTTTCGTTAAAATTATTCACTTTCAAAAAGTCGGCAAAAATATTTATCTTCCTTCAAGGTTTTGACTTTTTTATCTCCAGGCAGAATTTTGATCTCAATTTTCTGTCTCTTGATCAATTCCACGATTTCTCGATTAAAATGTTTACTGCTCACCTTGGGAACAGAAGCCATCACATTTTGCACCAGTCCCAGGTTTACCAGGCAAAAACCGTTTAAAAGAAATCCGGTTGAAATTATCAATAAAATCCGCTTTACCATTTTTCTCTCCGGGCCAATCTGTAATGAAGTGTCATGCTGTGCATGTAAGTAACTATACTACACCTAACCACATCGTCAAATTTTTTTTCAATAATATTTTTATCGGGCTTTGGCACAGTGTTTGCTTTAATAGCGCCATTATGTTCTACCACCAAATACTGCTTAACCTTCTCCTATTTTATTCTGCCGGACTGCTAATCAGCACTTCTGCGGGAAATCCTCTTTTCTTGGTTCCTGCCTGGGGGATTTCGTTGTTTTATCTCTATGCACACCAAAATTTAAATGAACGGGGACATATCTATCTCCCCTGCCTGTTTGCCCTGTTTTTAGGTTGGAGCCATCCATCGCCGCCAAATCACCAGGCCGCCGCCCTTAAAACTTCAATCTTCTCCCAGGTGGATGGAAAAATGGTGGTTATGGAAGGAATTTGCAGCAGTTTTCCCCTGCCTATTTTGGGCGGGCAGAGATTTGTGTTTCAAGCAGAACGGCTTTTTTTTCAAGACCAGGAATTTCAGGTAGAGAAAAAAATACTGCTAACCGGGTATTTTAAAAAAGGTATGCCGGCGATTGAACCTTATTCCAGACTGATAATAAAGGCTAAACTCTATCTCCCTCCAACTCAAATGAATCCAGGGGGGTTCAATTACAGCGCCTTTCTGGCAAAAAAGAAAATTCTTCTCACCGGCCAGGTGATCTCCTGCCAATCATTAACTCTGACCACCACATTGTCCCTTTGGCAAAAAATTGCTGGTAAATTCTATATAATAAAAAAGAGATTGACAGATTTTATCTTAGCCGGCCAGTTTATAAACCCAAAAAGGGCGATTATATTAGCGCTTTTATGCGGTGTGACCTCCACTCTGAAGCCAGAAACCAGGGAGTTGACAAGTTCGGTTGGTATAGCCCATTTGCTGGCTATTTCCGGTTTTCACCTCTTCTTGATGATAACCACCGCCCATTT
>CAZTWC010000253.1:0-2341 GCA_964617105.1 uncultured Myxococcia bacterium | reverse complement strand
CCTGCTAAAACGGATATTAAAATTATTTCCAGCACTTTTACTCCGCTTCTCAGCCCCATTTCTCACTTCCCTGGCGCAAATCCCAATAATAATCTTTTATACCCTATTTACCGGGGCACATATCTCCACGGTTAGAGCGGCTATAATGGCTATTCTCTTCTATTTGCAACCCCTGCTTGGTTTGAAAAGCAAAAGTTCCCACTTTTTAACTCTGGCCGCCCTGGCGCTTTTACTGCAAAACCATCAACGTATAGATGATGTCGGTTTTTTGCTCAGTTTTTTCGCCACCTATGGCTTGGTGTGCCTGGCCGGAACAACCATTGATAAGCCCGGCAATTATGGCCATCGAGGAATAATAGAAAGAGTTCTTCTCTTTTTATGGCAAATTCTTTTTACTACCTGGTGCGCCTTTGTTTGCACCCTGCCCATAATCCATTATTTCTTTTTTAAAGTCCCTTTAATCGGGCAAATTACCAATTTTGCCGCCATTCCTTTGGTATCATTCTGGATAATTCCCTGGGCATCTGCAGCCGGGATAATCTCTTTTTTTTCTCCCTGCCTGGCCCAATATTTTTTGTTTGCCGCCCTAAAGGGGGTGGAGATACTTATTTGGTTTTGTCAAAAAGTGGTGGCCATACCCTACTCCTTTATCTATTTGCCTCCACCCCCTATTTGGGAACTTTTACTCTACTATCTCTTGCTGGGCTTACTGGTAAATCTAAAAGAACAATTAAAATTAACCGGAGGCAAAATTACCTGGCTGTTGCTCCTGGTTTGGCTGTTAGGGAGATTGCTTTTCTGGGTCGAAATAAGTTTTTTCCAGCCCAACGACGGAAAAATGAATATCCACTTTTTGGCGGTAGGACATGGGGACGCGGTGTTCATCGAGTTCCCTGACGGAAAAAATATGCTGATAGACGGAGGTGGCGACTACCGCGGCCGTTTGGACACTGGAAAACGGCACATCCTTCCCTTTCTGCTGACCAGACAAGTGACCAAAATAGATTTTATGATGCTCAGTCACCCCCATCCTGATCACCTGCTAGGTCTTTTAACTCCGGCTTCAATTTTCCCTGTCCAATGGTTCATACACAGTGACCAGACAGTTGAATGGAATAAATATGACCACTTAATAAATTTATTAAAAAAACAGGGCACCAGTTTTCTCCGTTTTAACAAATCTTTTAACCAATTTAGTATTGGCCGGGTCAACCTGAAGGTACTACATCCTTTACGCCCCCCAAACCAGCCTGGTTATTACCCCCAACTCTCCCTGAACGATAACTCCCTGGTGATACAAATTCAATATGGACAGTTCAAACTCCTTTTGACCGGGGATATAGAGGAGGAGGGACAAAAAATTGTAGCACCGCTTATCAAAGAGCCGGTGACAGTATTGAAAGTGCCGCATCATGGCAGCGAAACATCATTAAACCGCGATTTTTTATACGCGGCCAAGCCCCAATTCGCCGTAATCCAGTGCGGCCGGCATCACAACTTCAATTTCCCTCGCCCTCGGGTAGTGGAAACCTATAATTTTTTGGGAAGTAAGATTTTACGCACCGATCAATTGGGACTGATTTCGATTAGCACGGATGGAGTATCACTTTCTCTCCGGTTGAGGCAGGGGGCTGAAACCTGGTACAGGCTGAACCCTGACTGACAGATATCTCTAAAGTGCCGCCACTGCCTTCCACCAGCAGCAACTCTCCCGGATTCACTCCAGAATAGCACTTCTGTTTATTTAAAAACTTCAACTCCCTGAATAAAAGGTGGGAGCGTCCCTCTTCAAACCAATGACCGGGGATATCGGTAATCAGGTTGCCAAAATCATCAATATGGATAATCTCCCCCTGCAACTGGCCTTGACCTGTAACCTGCAGTGGCGCCAGCCGTAGAGGATCTTGGTGAAGGGGTCCCAACTCAGAAATAGGAACACCCAGGCTCAAATGAGCTGCCATGGGAGCAAAAATGTCCCTGGCGTGAAAGGTGGGGCTTATTTGAGGAAGTATATAGTCGGGGTTTTCCAGCCGGTAACATTGGTAATCCCCCTGCAGAAAAGGGGACAATACCCCATTATCCGGTCCTACCGCCAACATTTCACCCGCCTTGACAGCAATAGGTGCTCTGGCGCTTCCCACTCCGGGGTCTACCACCACCAGATGAATAGTGCCGGCTGGAAAAAAGGGCAAAGCCTGGTTCACCAGAAAGGCAGCAGTTTTAATCTTATATTTGGGTACCTGGTGACAGATATCCACCAGGCAAACACTGGAATTGCACTTTAGTATTGCCGTTCTCTAAAATGTGTACAAATCTGTACACGGCTTAGTTCCTGCTTCAT
>CAZTWC010000252.1:1846-5640 GCA_964617105.1 uncultured Myxococcia bacterium | reverse complement strand
GGATCTGCCGTTTTGACGCCTCATCTTTTAGTACCAGGATAGCCGGAGAGGTAAAGGGTTTTAATCCGTCCCAATTTGTCCCGGCCGCTACTGTCAAGCAGATGGATCGTTTTATCCAGTTGGCCTGTGCAGCGGCCAAAATGGCTCATGAGAATGCTTTTCTGGATTTGCCCGTAAATGGAGGAGATCAGGTTGGAGTATTTATTGGCTCTGGTTTCGGAGGCCTGTCTAGTATAGAAGAGTGTTATCAGGTCTATAAAGAACGGGGCCCCAGGAGAGTAACACCATATTTTGTTCTCAGGGCTATTCCCAATTTGGCTAGTGGTCAGGTAGCTATTATGCTGGGAGCCAGGGGGCCAAATCTTTCCCATTCCACGGCTTGCGCGGCTGGAGCACACTCTATTGGCGAAGCCTTTCGTGTTATCAGAGAAGGGATTGCCAGGATGATGTTTTGTGGTGGCAGTGAAGCCACTATCACTCCCCTGGGAATTTGTGGTTTTTCCGCCATGAGGGCTCTTTCAACCAGGAATGATGAACCTCAGGCCGCATCTAGACCTTTTGACCGGGACCGTGATGGCTTTGTGCCGGCTGAAGGCGCTGGAGTTATGGTGTTGGAATCCCTGGAGCACGCTGAATCAAGAGGGGCTAATATATTAGCTGAAATAAAGGGTTATGCCTTCAACGGTGATGCCCATCACATTACCGCACCATCGCCAGAAGGGGCCGGAGCTGTAACCTGTATGAAAAAGGCCTTGCTCGATGCGGGTATAGAGGCGAAAGATGTGGGATATATCAATGCTCACGGCACCGACCAAAGAGGGGCCGGCAATATCCTCAACCAAATCGATGACCGGCCATATGCTGGGCGCCACCGGGGCGGTGGAAGCGATTTTTACAGTAAAGGCGTTGCAGGAGCAAGTGTTGCTTCCCAATATAAACCTGGATAATCCGGATCCGCAGTGCCTGGAGTTGAACTATAACACCGGCAAGGTGAGGGAGAGCAGTTTTCAATACGCTATCTCCAACTCCTTTGGTTTTGGCGGCACCAATGCGGTTTTGGTATTTAAACGTTGGCAATCTGGTAAAAAAGGACTGTAAATGCTATATATCGGTAGTGACCACGGTGGATTTGAGTTAAAAGAGTTTTTAATATTCAAAATAAAAAATACGGGGCGTCCTTACCAGGATATTGGCTGCTATTCCTCTGATGCAGTTGACTATCCAGATATCTCCCGCAAGTTGGCGGACCTGATGGTTGAAGATAGTAACAGCCAGGGGATTCTTCTTTGCGGCACCGGAGTGGGGATATCCATTGCCGCCAACCGCTATGAGCATTTACGGGCGGCTCTTTGTTTTAATGAAGCGATGGCCCGTAAAGCCCGGGAACACAACAATGCCAATATTTTGGTACTAGGCGGCAGGATTCTCGGTCCCGAGGCGGCCTGGTCCATCACTATCTCCTGGTTTAACACCAATTTTTCAGGGGATGACCGGCATGTAAGAAGGATTTTGAAGATCAATGGAGCCCCGGAGAAGGAGTAGTACCTAATTTGGAGATTAAGAATTTTGTCTAATATTTTATAAGGTAAATGGTTACGATTTATGACTGACCTTAATCTAGCGCGTCCATCATGGGACCAGTATTTTATCCAATTTGCTTTATTGGCCAGGTCCCGATCAACCTGCCTTCGTAGAAAAGTGGGGGCAATACTAGTAAAAAACCGGCAGATTTTAACTACCGGGTATAACGGTAGGCCCAGAGGATTGAAACATTGCAGCGATACCGGTTGCCTACGGGAAAAGTTGTCTATTGAAAGCGGCAAAAATCACGAACTGTGTCAGGGTTTGCACGCCGAGCAAAATGCAATTATCCAGGCAGCTGTCCACGGTATTTCCATAAAGGATTCAACCATATACTGCACCACTTTTCCTTGTAGTATATGTATGAAAATGATTGTTAATGCCGGCATTAATCAGGTTTATTATGTTGAGGGATACGGTGATGATCTTTCTAAAGACCTGATGAAAGAAGCGGGACTGCAAGTGATCCAAGTTGAATACCATCAGGGGGATAAAGTCTTATGAAGTGTCCATTTTGTGGATATATCGAAAACAAGGTGGTGGATTCCCGGGACACCAATGAAAACAATAGTGTCAGGCGAAGAAGGGAATGTCTGGGATGCCAGCGCCGTTTTACTACTTACGAAACCGTGATGGAGATAATGCCATCCATCATTAAGCGGGACGGCAGGAGGGAGCCTTTTAATCGCGAGAAAGTGCGTAAAGGTCTTATTAAAGCCTGCGAAAAACGGAATGTTAGCATCAACATTATAGATAGTTTGCTGGACAAAGTGGAAAAGTTACTACAAAATTCAGATGGCAAAGAGATTCGCAGTTCCATCATCGGCGAAATGATTATGAAAGAGTTGCCGGTGATCGATGAAGTGGCCTATGTTAGGTTCGCCAGCGTGTACAAACAGTTTAAGGACATCAATGAATTTCAGACAATAATGGAGGAACTTGCCAAATCCGGTCAAAGGGGGGACGGAAAAGGCAATGCTTTCTGAACATGAAAAATTTATGGCCGCTGCCATCAAGCAGGCCCAAAAAGGGGAGGGGCAAACCAGTCCCAATCCAATGGTGGGAGCCCTGATTGTTAAAGATGGCCGGGTGTTAAGCCGGGGCTATCATAAACGGGCCGGACTGCCTCACGCCGAAGTTGAAGCCTTAAAAAAAATGGACTTCAAGGCTCAGGGCTGTTCTCTTTATGTAAATCTGGAACCTTGTAACCATCATGGCAGAACCGGTCCCTGCACCGAGGCCATTATCCAAAGTGGGATATCCAAAGTGTTTATAGGCTCTTTGGACCCTAATCCGCATGTCCAGGGCCAGGGCAGCCAAAAATTACAAGCAGCCGGGCTTAAAGTCAAATCGGGTATATTGGCTGAACGTTGTCAAAAGTTAAACGCCTGGTTTGAAAAATATATCACCACAGGTTTACCTTACATAACCCTGAAATTGGCGGCCAGTCTGGATGGCAAAATTGCCACTTGCCAGGGTGATTCAAAATGGATATCCAATCCCAAATCCCGGCATATCGTTCACCGAATGAGGATGGCGCACGATGCCGTAATGGTGGGCACCAATACGGTGCTGCAAGACAATCCTCGTCTTTCCTGCCGCCTGGTCGTCAAACGGAAAGTCAAGCAGCCGGTTAAGGTGATTCTCGACCCGCTCCTTTCTACTCCAAAGGATGCAAATCTGTTTACCTCATCAAAATCAAAAACCATAATTTTTACCAGCCAAGGTATGGGATCCAGAGGAAACCAATATCACCATGGCTCGGTGAAAATCGAGGAAGTATCTAGTAGCCAGGGGTTGTTAAATTTAGAGGAGATTCTGGGCTGTCTGGGCGCTCAATCTATTACCTCTATACTGGTTGAGGGAGGGGGATATTTGGGAACCAACCTGCTGAAAAATGGTTTGGTTGATAAAATGATGCTTTTTATCGCCCCAATTTTAATTGGTGGAACAGAGGCACCATCGATATTCCAGGGCCAGGGATTTGACAGTGTGGCTGAAGCACTCCGTTTAAAAGAGTTGCAAATTACCCGGATTGAAGATAATTTACTGGTATGCGGTCGACCCCAGATTCACGATTGCCATATCAAGTGACAGATATCGAAAGATTGCCAGGTGATTTGGTGGGCCGGCAAGGAGCGACTGGTGGAGTATGACAGGATACAAGGAGCATAACCAATGTTTACCGGTCTGATCGAAGATGTGGGAGCCAT
>CAZTWC010000252.1:0-1815 GCA_964617105.1 uncultured Myxococcia bacterium | reverse complement strand
ACCACATCGCAATACAGCAAATTTTTAACTATCCAGAGCAATTTTAATTTGTCTGAGATTAGCCTGGGGGAAAGTATTGCGGTAAACGGGGCCTGTCTGACGGTAATAGAAAAAGGCACTGGCTGTTTCACGGTAGAGGCTTCTGAGGAGTCACGCCGCCGAACCACCGTAGACAGATTAACCTCCAACACCAGAGTAAACCTGGAGAGAGCCTTGAAAATGGGGGGACGGCTGGATGGTCACCTGGTGCTGGGGCATGTGGACGGGGTTGGTGAGATCACTGGCATAATTTTTCGGGATAAAACTTGCTTTATGGATATCAATGGCGCCTGTATAGAGAAATATTTGGTGGAAAAGGGTTCCATAGCGATTGACGGCGTGAGTTTGACCTTAAATCGAGTTACTAAAAATATTTTTCAACTTGCCCTTATCCCCATCACCTTGCAACGGACCAATTTACAGGATAAAAAAGTTGGTCATCTGGTTAATTTGGAAGGCGATATAATCGGTAAATATCTGTATAAGATGGCGGCGCCATTTGTGGCCGGCAGCCGAGAAAAGGGACATAGCGGCAATTTAAGCGCTGATTTTTTGAAAAAACATGGATTTTAATTGACTTATTAGGCTAAAATTATAAACTGATACTTGATTATAAATAGTTACCGTCCGAGAATTAACTTGGTCGCGAGAATTGCCTCGGGATCCTGCTCTCAGGCCTTCGGTCTGGAAAATAGGGTCGGACGGACACTAACCAATCAATTTAGGGAGAATGTGGTGTTGTTCGAAAAGCTAAAAAGAGCCATTCATGATATTAGACAGGGAAAAATGGTTATCCTGGTGGATGATGAGGAGCGGGAAAACGAGGGCGATCTCTGTATGGCTGCTGAATTTGTCACCCCCGAGGCGGTTAATTTTATGGCCAAATACGGTCGCGGCTTGATATGTGTGGCTCTTACCGAAGAGAAAATCCGGGAATTGGACCTGCCCATGATGGTTTCTCACAATACTTCCTCATATAAAACTGGTTTTACTGTATCTATTGAAGCCCGGAGAGGAGTTACCACCGGTATCTCCGCCGCTGACCGGGCTAAAACCATATTGACCGCCATCCACAAAGATACCAGACCTGAAGACCTGGCCCGGCCCGGTCATGTTTTTCCCTTGCGGGCTCTAAAGGGTGGGGTACTGGTAAGAACCGGTCAAACCGAGGGCTCAGTAGACCTTGCCAAGTTGGCAGGCTGCAATCCAGCCGGGGTTATCTGCGAAATAATGAATGAAGATGGCTCCATGTCCAGGATGCCCGATTTGGAAAAATTTGCTACTCAACATAATTTTCCCATTGTTTCCATCGCCGATATAGTAAAATACCGGATGCAACATGAATCCCTGGTTTATCGGGAGATGGAAACTGAAATCGATACCAATTGGGGGCCATTCAGGGCTATAGCCTACAGCGCCAATGTTGATAGTGATAAACGGCAGCACCTGTGCCTGGCCAAAGGGGATATTCAAGAGAATGAGCCGGTATTGGTCAGAGTTCACAAGGAATGTGTTTTAGGCGATGTATTTGGCAGTTGTGGTTGTGGTAATTTGCTAAGAGGTTCCATGGAAAAAATTACCCAGGAGGGTAAGGGGATTATCGTGTACCTGAACCAGTTGAGCAGCCAGTTTACCAATTTGAGCGAAACTCTGCGCAACAAAAATTGCCAAAAGGCCAGAATACGGCAGGCGCCAATAGATTTGGACCAGGATGAGCCAGAAGATGATAATGTTGAAGATAGAGTACTGCGATTGGTAAGGGGATACGGTATTGGC
>CAZTWC010000251.1:0-5649 GCA_964617105.1 uncultured Myxococcia bacterium | reverse complement strand
AAGAGTTGTTTTGATTGTGTTGGATTCGGTTGGTATAGGCGCTTTACCCGATGCTGGTGATTACCTGGACCAGGGCAGCAACACCCTGGGTAATCTGGCCCAACTGATGAACGACTTTCACCTGCCAAACCTGGAACAGATGGGATTGGGTAATATTGCTCATTTAAACGGGATTAAACCGTTGGAGGATCACCTGGTCAAGGCCAGTTATGGTCGCATGGCTCAACTCTCTGCCGGCAAGGACACCACCACTGGTCACTGGGAAATGATGGGTCTGGTCTTAACTGAACCCTTTGCCCTTTTTCCCCAAGGATTTTCTCGGGATATAATTGCTAAATATGAAGCCGTAAGCGGTCATAAGCCTTTGGCCAATTGTCCTGCCTCAGGTACCGAAATCATCAAGCAATATGGTGGAAAACACCTGCAAACCGGCCGCGCCATCTTATACACCTCAGCGGACAGTGTATTTCAAATCGCTGCTCACGAAGAGAAAATTCCGCTGGAGGAGCTCTACCGTATTTGCCAGGAATGCCGCCATTTCCTGGATCAATACCGAGTAGGTAGGGTTATTGCCAGACCTTTTATCGGCCAGGAGGGTAATTTCATACGCACCACCAACCGCCACGACTATTCCATGGTGCCGCCACCCCACCTGCTGGACTTACTTCTGGAGCATGGTATAAAAGTTACCGGCGTTGGAAAAATCATTGATATCTTTGCTGGACGCGGTGTCATTCAAAACCACTATACCCAGGGCAACCAACACGGGCTAAAAACAATCGAAAACCTTTTGGACACAGAGAAAGATGGCCTATTTTTTGCCAACCTGGTCGATTTTGATATGCTCTATGGCCACCGGCGAAATCCCCAGGGTTATGCCCAGGCGCTGGAGGAATTCGACCGGTTTTTACCCCGGCTGTTGGCTAAACTAACCGGAGAAGATCTATTAATTATTACTGCAGATCACGGCTGTGATCCAACCTTTAGCGCTCATACTGATCACACTCGTGAATATGTCCCCTTGCTGGTATGGAAACTTGATAAAAAGGGTAATCCACGCGGAAAAAACCTGGGTACCAGAAAGGGTTTTACCGATCTGGCCTGCACCATAGCCGATTTTTTTGGAATTAAAACTGATTTTACTGGAGAAAGTTTTTATGCTGACCTATGATATTATTAAGAAAAAACGTGACAAGGGACAATTGTCCAAGCAGGAGATCGATTTTATTATCAGCGGATATACCAAAGGAGAGATCCCCGATTATCAGGTGGCAGCCCTGCTGATGGCCATCTTCCTCCACTCCTTTAACCAGCAGGAGTTGCAATACTGGACCCAGGCCATGCTAAACTCCGGACAGGTTATCGACTTGAATTATATGGTTGGAGCCAAAATTGACAAACATTCCACTGGTGGAATTGGCGATAAAATCTCTCTTATCCTGGCGCCGCTGGTGGCCTGCCTGGGAGTTAAAGTGCCAATGATCTCTGGGCGAGGCCTGGGCCACACCGGTGGAACTCTGGATAAACTGGAGTCGATCCCTGGTTTTAGAGTAGATTTGGATGAAAAAAAATACGCTCAACTGGTGGAAGATATCGGTCTCTGCCTGATTGGACAGACTGCGAATATTGTGCCAGCGGACAAAAAACTTTACGCTCTCAGGGATGTGATCGCTACCGTAGACTCTATACCACTGATCTCTTCCAGTATTATGAGCAAAAAACTGGCCGAGGGGATAGACGGTTTGGTGCTGGATGTCAAGGTTGGCAGCGGCGCCTTTATGAAGGATATGGCTACGGCCCGGGAACTGGCACATACCATGGTGGGCATCGGCCAGAGAATGGGTAAAAAAGTTTCTGCCCTGCTAACCGATATGAACCAGCCCCTGGGGCGGATGGTGGGAAATGCCCTGGAAGTGATTGAATCCATAGAAGTTTTAACCGGTTCCGGTCCCGCCGATACTTTGGAACTAACCCTTCAGTTAGGTTCCCTTATGCTCTCCATGGCTGAAATTGAATCCGACCAGGAAAAATCCAGAGAGATAATGTTAGAGGCCATTAAAGATGGCCGGGCTATTGACAAATTTAAACAAATGGTGGAAGCCCAGGGAGGAGATAAAGGTGTGGTGGATAACTATGACCTGCTGCCCAAATTCAATAGAAAAGTTGCTATAAAAAGCCGTAATCCTGGTTTTGTGGAGGCCATAGATACGGAGAAAATGGGGATGGCCGCTATATTGCTGGGTGCCGGACGGCAAAAAGTTGAAGACCAGGTGGATCCATCAGTAGGTTTTGAGGTTTTGGCTAAAATTGGTAATCGGGTTGAAAAAGAGGAACCTCTTTTAATCGCCTATGTAAACGACGAAAACCGGTTGCAGGAGGTGGAGGAGATGATAATTGACGCCTACCAGATCACTTCCCAGCCTGTACAACCGCCCAAACTGATCAAAGAGGTGATCCATTGTTAAAATCTATAAATAGAATCTCTATACTTTTAATTGTAGTGTGCCTGTCGCTTATAACATTGGGCATCCAAAATTATAGCTCCGCTGAATCATCTGCATCAGCAAAAGCAGGGACAGAGACTGGTTCTTGGACTGAAACAAATGCCGAGGCAGGGACTGTTTCTGGGGCAGAAAATGCTGACAGCAAACCGCCAGGCGAGAATCAGGAAACTGTGGGGCAAAAAAAATCAGATCAACCCCGGGGGACTTTAAAAATTGCCAAAGGACGGGTTAGAATTGAGCCTACTCCCATTTATTTGCGCTTTATCAGTTTTTTCGGGCTAATAGTGATGCTTTCTATCGCCTTTATATTTTCTCACAATCGCCGGGCGGTTAACTTTAGACTGGTTCTGTGGGGGGTAGGACTGCAATTTACCTTTGCCCTGTTTATTCTGGTCACCCCTTTTGGCCGGCCATTTTTTTCCGCCATCAATAGCGTGTTTTTGCAACTCTTACAATTTACCGAGGTAGGCACCAACTTTTTAGTCAAAAGTTTTGTCAGTGGCAAGGTAGATAGCGCCATGGCCAATTTCCTCTTCCAGGTGCTGCCAACCATCATCTTTTTCTCCTCGCTGATGTCGGTGCTCTATCACCTGGGAGTAATGCAGGGAGTGGTTAGGGTAATGGCCTGGGTTATGCAGAAAACCATGAGGCTCTCCGGGGCGGAATCGATGTCGGCAGCCGCCAATATTTTCGTGGGACAGACTGAAGCGCCTCTGGTGATCAAACCATTTGTTAAAACGATGACCATGAGTGAATTGACCGCCATTATGACCGGTGGTTTTGCTACGGTGGCAGGTGGAGTGCTGGCCGCCTACGTTGGTATGCTCAAAGGCTATTTCCCTGATATTGCCGGCCATTTGATGGCTGCCAGCATAATGAATGCTCCGGCAGGTTTAGTCTGCGCTAAGATTTTCTGGCCAGAAGAGGAGGTGCCTAAAACCATGGGGCAAAGCAAATTTGAGGTGGAAAAAGTTGATTCTAATGTGATTGGCGCTGCTGCCCGGGGAGCGAGTGAAGGAATGACTCTGGTACTCAATGTAGCGGCTATGCTGTTGGCCTTTATTGCTCTGGTAGCCATGCTCAACTATGGCATTAATTATCTGGGCAGCCTGGTGGGGCTGGATTTGACCTTGCAAAAAATTATCGGCACTATCCTTTCGCCTCTGGCGTTTGTAATGGGTATTCCCTGGCAAGACGCAACTATAATCGGCGGCTTGCTTGGGGAAAAAATAATTCTCAACGAATTTATCTCTTTCTCCCATTTGGGCGAAATCGTCAATGGCGGGAAGGTTATAATCAGTGAAAGAGCGGCTATTATCGCCACTTATGCCATGCTCGGTTTTGCCAATCTGGGTTCTATTGCTATTCAAATTGGCGGAATTGGCGGCATCGCCCCCTCCAGAAGACAGGACCTGGCCAAACTTGGTTTCCGGGCTATGGCTGCAGGATCTCTGGCCGCCTATATGTCAGCCTGTATAGCGGGAATTTTGATTTAGACAGGGTATTTTATAAAAATTGCGTTTACTTTTCAGAGATTGTAGGCGCTAAGGAGAATTTATGACCAGGCAAGAAAAAATAATCAAAAATGTTAAAGCCATAAAAAAATATTCTACTTTAAAACCCAAATTGGCAATAATCTTAGGCTCTGGCCTGGATGCTTTTGCCAACAGCATGCGTGAGGATAAAGTGACTATCCCCTACATGGTGCTGCCCCATTTTGGCCGCGCCAGCCTGGCCGGACATGCCAGCCGTCTTCACCTTGGGCACCTGGACCAGACGCCCCTGGCAATAATGTGCGGCCGGCTCCACTATT
This sequence comes from uncultured Myxococcia bacterium, assembly GCA_964617105.1. Lineage (GTDB taxonomy): Bacteria > CAZTWC01 > CAZTWC01 > CAZTWC01 > CAZTWC01 > CAZTWC01. The sequence goes on along the minus strand of CAZTWC010000251.1, from coordinate 1,332 downwards.
ATGAAGGCTATACCATAGAGGAGGTAACCATCCCCATCGCCACCCTAATTAAGATTGGAGTTGAAAAGGTTATTATCACCAATGCCGCCGGTGGTATCAACCAATCTTTTACACCGGGAGACCTGATGCTGATAAATGACCACATCAACATGATGGGAACCAATCCTCTTATAGGCAATAAGACCGAGCCTATTTTTCCCGATATGACTTGTGCATATGACCGGGAGTTACGGCAAATCGCCCGCAATAAAGCCAAAGAAGCCGGCATCGATTTACAAGAAGGGATCTATCTCGCTCTCAGCGGCCCTACCTATGAAACACCGGCAGAAGTGAGGATGCTGCGCACTCTGGGCGCCGATGCTGTGGGAATGTCAACCGTGCCGGAGGCTATAGTTGCCAATCACGCCGGTATCAAGGTTTTGGGCATCTCCTGTATCACCAACCTGGCGGCTGGCATTAGCGGAGAAAAACTCTCTCACCAGGAGGTAAAAGAGACTGGGGATAGGATAAAAGACAAGTTCATCACCCTGCTCAAGGCGATAATACCTGCTCTGGCGTAGCGTTATATCCGGAGAGTTCACCCAATTTTTTTCCCCAGCACCAGAGGCTGCCGTCATCTTTAATGGCGCAGGTGTGTTCACGGCCAGAAGCGACTCCTAACCACTTTAACTCTTTGCTTAGAGCCTTGGGCAAGCTACGGTCAGAAGTATCGCCCTGCCCTACCTGGCCAAAACTGTTTTTGCCCCAACACCATAAAATTCCTTTGCTATCTATGGCGCAGGTGTGGTGATGACCAGCGGAAACCATAGACCAGGAGCCACCATTGTCCACCTTGGTCATATCCAGGTGTTCACTATTGGCAGTGCTGCCCACTTGCCCGTTAGTGTTGTCCCCCCAACACCAAAGACTATTGTCAGCCTTAATGCCACAAGTGTGGCTGTGCCCGCAAGAAACCTGCACCCATTTATCTTTGCTGTCAGACTGCGGTTTTAGCAGAGTTATATCTTTTCTCTTGGCCACTTGATAATTGACGTTATTGCCCCAGCACCAGAGTTGCCCCTGATCATCAATGGCGCAAGTATGGTTGTACCCGCAAGAAACCGAATCATACTTTGCCGGGCCGGCTAATTTAAGGGGCCCCGTTCGCGAACGGGTGCTGTTATCACCTAATTGCCCTTTTTGATTATCTCCCCAACACCAAAGAGAGTTGTTATCCTGGATGGCGCAAGTATGGTTCCACCCCGCTGCCACCTGGTGCCAGAAACCAAGCAGTAATTTCGGTTTGTTTCGATCCTGGCTGGAGCCATCCCCCAACTGACTGAAGCCATTCAA
>CAZTWC010000250.1:0-5673 GCA_964617105.1 uncultured Myxococcia bacterium | reverse complement strand
CAGAAATTGAGTCTCAATCCCTTTATTCAGGTCGGTAATTCTAATACTACACATTCAAACACAGTGATATCGTTGATGAAATTTGGTTGTTTCCGCCAACCTTTGGGTTGGTTGGAAATATTAGTTGTTTTTTGTTGAAATTTTTCTTCATAAAGTCCCCCCTAAATAGTTGATATACTTGTGGTAGTTAGAAATGCGCCAACCTTGCTGGAATATTGTCACTGTAATAATAGCCTGATGGGCTGAATAATCAAGACCGTGGCAGCAATATTCATACAGATTATTGTTTTGTCCAAACAGGTTGGCGCAATCAATTGAGTTGTGTTTATCTTTACAACACCAATATTGTAACACATTAACAACAAATATTAAATTGCCAAAGAACTGCTTTTTAGAGGATATAGTAATCTTTTTCATCTGTCTCTTCAAATTTATCTGGACCGTACTTGATCTTTTTTTGCCAGTCTCGTTCACACAGATTAAAATATACCACAAAGTCCTCTTCTTCAATTAGTGCTTGCACTTTGGAGCGCATCTCTTTGATGATTTGATCTTTTGCCTCCACCTCAAAAACTGATTTTTGCACCCTGACACCATAGTTTTCCATCATTTTGGCAACTTTTCGAAGTCGTTTTGGATCTCTGATGTCATATATTATCAGCCAGTGCCTCATATTATCTCAAAAGCCTCGATTTTGATCACGCTGCCGGTTCCATCGGTTAGAGGTTTTCTACTACAGTCTTCGCAGAGGGGATAAATAAAAAAATAATCTTCGTTAAGATCAATCTCAACCAGAACTCTCCTGGTTAATTTCTGCAAAAGATTTTTTTTTATCTCGCATTGAAAAAAAGAGTACTGAATTCTGATGCCAAAATTTTCCAAAACTTTAGCTGTTTTTCTTAACCTTTTCGGGTTACTTATATCGTAGCATATCATGTAAATCATGGTTATCTTGTACAATGTCAGGGCGACACATGAGGCCAACGGTCATCCCTGTGGGACGTCGTCCCTACTTTATTACCAAAGGTTTATATTCTTTTTCCTGGCCGGTCAAAAGACGTTTAAAGTGTTTGACCTGTTCATGAATTAACACTTTGTAGGTGATCTTCTTAAGTAATGGCTGATAATAGATAGTGGAGTTGATCTTTTTCTCCAAATGGGTAATTACCTTTTTGAGGCCATCTTTTGTCAATAGTACACCCCGTTTTTGCCGAAACACCGTTGACTTTGACTCATCATCATGACCACCTTCTTCTAGCGAAAGGGGATAGTTATCACTGTCTTCGGAAAAAATTACCTCATGAAAATCATCCGGCTTTAAGATGGCCAGGTTAAAAAGAGATACAGTAAGCATATCACCAATTGGTGTTCGATATTCCTCCATAAGATCAAACGCAAGTGAGCGTTTTCCATAATCAAGGCAGTGGAAATAGCCGGCATAACTGTCAAAACCCTCTGTCTCTATGGCGGCATCAACCCGAAAGAGAATCATGGTATATATAAAACTCAATACGGCATTGACATTGTCTTGCGGCGGATTCATGCTTCTGCCGCTGAATACCGCCCAATCCTGAATAATAGCGTGCTTGAAAACCGAAAAGAAATACCTGGCCCCAATTCCTTCGTAGCCGCGTAGTCTGTCAATATCATCTACACTGTTTACTTTCTCCAGAGTGTTTTTCATTTTAGAAATTATCCCTTTGGAGACACCGCCAAAGTGACTTTTTCTGATGATCCTCTGCATAAAACTGAGTTGATTTTTCAACTTCCCTTTAACAATTGATTTTGCCAGACTTAATTTAAATTTTTCATCATCCAATAATTTAAATTGCTGTTGCCGCAAAAAGACATTTTTACCGGCCTGAAAGGCGATTTTACCATTAAATCGTCCGTTGCTTCCCAAAAATATGGCGTCGATTTTATGTCGCATCAACAGCCGCAAAGCCGGACTGGTAATTTCGATTTTACCAATTATCAACAGTTGCTCTGTTTTAAAAGGAAAAACAGTTTTTATCACATCGTTTTCCCTTTTTAGTTGCAAAACCTGGCCTTTTTTCACCAATCTTCCATAATCAGATACCACATATATTGTTGACATAATTCTGGCCTTGTCGTTAGTTGTAAATATCGCTAGAACACCTGATAACTTATCTTGCCCAATCCAAAACTGGTCTGTTTTCCCAGGTGAGTGTGTCGGCAAAAATCGATCAGTTTTATATACTCAGCCAACTTCCCCTGATAGGTTATATTTCCCATTAAACCGCCGATTAACATTTTACTCTCCTGCCGACTGGAGTATCTGGTTATCTCTTGCCAGTTGAGATTTGATTCTGCAATTTTGATCTCCTCCGCCCTGGCCACTATTTCCTGGTAATTTATTTCTGGCTTGCCACCGCCATATTTTTCCATTAGAGATGACATCCGTCTTAACATCGCTCTTACCAATACATGAAAAGGAAATGGGACTTCGGGCACAAACCTGTTTTGAAATTTTATTCGCAAAGGGGTAATAAAATCTATTTTCAGATGTTTATCTCTGTTACTTTCGGCAATTGTTTCAGCGGTAAAAGTCAATTCGTTTTTAGTATAATTGTTGGTGACCATTTGACCAGATTCTCCTGAATAAACAACCTTTTCATCACAGGTTACCTGCTTGATAATAAATTGCGCCCGTTTACCCGATATTTTTTTGCCGATACCCATTACCCCCATCTTCTGAAAAGCATAGATCAAATATGGCAATTGCTGATTGATCTCCCCAAACAGAAGTAGATTAAAAGTAAAATTATCACCCGGCATAAACACTGTTTTTGTGGTTTCTGGCGGTTCGATTACATATGGGTGCGGCAAAAAATTATCGTGCCTGTCATTGGAATGCACTTTTGATTCAAACACTTTGGTGTAAATACAGTGACTATTTAAAATACATTCAACACAATCTTTTTGACCGGTTGAGCAGGCCACCTTTTTTAGAGAATGCCCAAAAGGTCCTCTAAATGTTGAACCCTTGAATTTTGGCAATATCGCCTTGTTCTCCAGTTGACATGTAAAATGGTAGTTTCCGTAGATCAATTAAGATTTCTCCCTTCGGTTACCCGCTGCGCGGGCACAAGCGAAATGACAATATGGTAGAACTGATGGCAAAAGGCATATTGTCGTTGCGGAATTATTAGCGTATCAACCGCCAAGATATTTTAGCACTTTTAGACACCGTTTTTTCTTTTTTAGTTTATTTTTGTTTTTTCCACTGAAGTCTGGATTCCATATGCCTTGTATTTGCCATAACTCTTTTATTTTTTTGGCCACTATCTGCTGGTCATCACTACTTGTCCAATGTCCTGCGTCCAGTTTGTTGAACAAGATACTGGGTGGATTTTGTTCCTTTTCACAAATCTCTAAAATCTCCCGTTGCAATGGCGTCATTTGCGCCAGTTGCCGTTTTTGTTCCGCTTTTTTCTGTTGTTCCCTCTCTTTTTGCTCGAGTATCTCTTTTTGAGCCTGCTCTCGTTTTTTCTCCTCCTCCAGCCCAGCAACCTTTTTTTGTTCCTGTATTTTTTGCCACTTTATGCTTTTGTCGATATAATCTTTAAAATATTGTGGGTCAAAAATGGGTTCACATTGATTTGAGTCACCAAATTCCACCAGCACCCAGCCAAAGGGGACCATTTTTGCCTGCTCATCCCTTGATGGTGAGGCCAACCAAATAGTTTGGGGTTTATCTTTATATTTTGGTTGTTTTTTAAAACCCTGCATAATTTTAATTTGACGCACCCCATTTAATGTAACCGATTCGGCACCACTGTGGCGACCGATTCTCAGTAATGCCACCCGGTTTTCTTCTATCTCCTTTGTTAACCTCTTTTCCATCAAATCACTAATAACCCGGTACCATTTAGAATCCAAATATTGGTGGTGGTGGAGCAATCCAATCTCTTTGATAAATATCGGCAAATAAAAATCGTTGCAGGCCTGAGATATCTCCTCGATAGACCAACGCAAAGAATTAGCCGGTAACAAACTGTTATAATTATTTCCCAGGCTGTCCGTATTTTGCAAAGTGATTGTTCCCGTAAGTGCCGGACAACGAAAAGGCGATATACATTCGAGAGACTGATGTAGACCCTTTTCTTCTGCCATCGACTGAATCGACCGGCCATCTTTTGACACAGGATTTTGTTTGCGATTGACGGCAAAAATAACTTCACTGCCAGGTAAATCATCGTTATTTTGCCAGATAGCATCGGAAATACTCAGCAGGCGCATTGGATCTTTGTGGATCTCTTGCCCTGAATACTTAAACAAACGTTGTTGCAACTGATAGTTTTTTTCTTTGAAATGTTGCCTGGGTTTTCCATTATTGACTTTGTCTAATAGTGCCGTTCTAATTGCTCCTTTGATACTGCTACCGGGAAACATTGGCCGGTTATCCGCCCGATTATAGGATGTCCGTTCGATCTCCAGTTTGTTAAATACCGATTTGCCATCTGCCTCACGTTGCGCAGTCTGACCTATTCTTGAACGATACAAATTAGCGACACCATCGCAGATTGGTATTGTATGCTTAGATTTAGCTCTTATTATCTTCCGCTTTTTATAAAAAAACATCTGCACTCTTTTCAAAAGATTCGCATCGACTTTCCCTGAAACCATAGTTGAAAATTCGTCTTTCTCGCTTTCTGAAAACGAGGAATAAATGTTTTGAGTGTCAAAGGCATAGAGGGCATTGTCATCCATTACATAGTTGGTCGGCTCATAAGTTTCGTTACAGCCGATATGCATTGGCGACAATGGCGTATAATAAAGATGATAGTGTTTAATAAAATTCGAGTTAATATTTCTCATTGCACCTGCTCCATAGATTTTGCCATTGGTTCTGAAAGTAACACCGCCACTATTGGCGAATAACCCTGATGAACTGTCTCTGGTATCACTTTTGAAATCCTGTTATCTCCTAAACCCTGACCGATAAAGCCTGTTTCAGGTGGCATAATTCCAAATACAGCCCCTGCCCTGGCCATCAATATGGGATTTTTAAAAGGGTTTTTACCACTGATAGCGGCAAGATCACCATGGCGGCCAAACCGGGTAAAAGTCTGGTAAAAACAGCATTGTTGCTCATAGCCCAGCCCTTGTGGGACACATGCCGCCAAAGTCAGACAAGCATCCGCTTTTTTTTGATCAGATAGTGGACTAATGGTTAAATATTTTACTTCAAATTTGCCCAGTCCAATACTGGCATCACGACCAAATCCGATTGCTCCTATATCTTCCAGGCAAATTTTAAGTTCATTTTCAGGCAACCGGTCTGTATCCAGCAAAATATAACAATCCAGTGATATTTGAGGATAAAACCATAATTGCGTCTGAATATAGGGAGCGAATCCATCTTCACCAGTTGTTCCAGTTAATCGATTGATACTGTTATGCGATTGTGAATGGGTAAAACAGAAGGTGGTTGTTGATGTCGAAACTTTGCTCGTAGTAGTAAAACTGGCGACAATCTCTTTTGAACTCCGGCAATCTGGCAACATCTCGACAAGCGGGTTAGATAACGCTCTGACCAGCAGCCAGTTGCGTTTTTTCAAAATTTTTGGATTTTCACCATCCGGTTTTTTCAACCAGTGTAGTGGTAGAGCCGGCCGGGGCAGATATCCTTTTGGAAAGGCATCGGAT
>CAZTWC010000249.1:0-5685 GCA_964617105.1 uncultured Myxococcia bacterium | reverse complement strand
AGTATATTGATTAGCCAAGGTCAACGCCCTGGTACGCTCGGTAACCATCTCCTCTAGATAATCCCGATGCTTAATCAGTTCATCCTCCATCCTCTGCCGTTCCTGCTCAAAGACCTTCTGATTGGTAACATTCCTGGTGACGCACAGAATATCATAGTTACTATCTTCAACACCGATATAGGTCAACTTCATATGGTAATGGTTTGGCTCTTTTCCGCAGCCAGAAACATCTACCGTAACACTACTTTTGGTAGCCAAAATGATATCCAGGGCAACGGCAACCTTATCCAGGGCAGCGCCACACCAAAAAAATGAAAGGTGGGTGTGTCCCAGAGAATCATCGTTTATCTCAAAATGCTCTTTAGCCACGCCATTACAATAGATCACCGCTCCTTCCTGTTCCAGCAGAAAGACCCAGTCGGAACTATGATCCAAAACCACATTTTGCAGTCGATTCTGCCACTCCAACTCCTCTATCTTGTTTTGCTGCTCCTGGCAAAGAACCAGCAATTCATTGATATCTTCTTGCATATTATGAGGTGGCTCCCCAGCCTTTCATTTTAATCACCAGTCGCTTCAAATCCTCATTGATTCTAATGGTTTCCACCTTCTTTTTCTCTGCCTTTAACTGGTTTTCCAACTGAGATAAACCTTTCATAGGCTTCAATTGCTCCAGAGCCCAGATAATAGCAAATCGAACATCAGTTTCCTGGGTGCTGATATTTTTCAGTAGGGGATCTATTACCTGTTGGTTCCCGCTTCTGCCTAATTCAAAGGCCGCCCTTTCCCGAACCCTCCAATTTTCATTGACATCGTTCAGAATCTTAATCCAGCAGCCCATATCCTGCTTGCATTTATCGTAGGCCTCCAACCGAACAAACTCCCTTTTGTACATTTTTTTCAATTTCTCATCTTTTTCTTTGGCCAATATCTTTTTCAACTTGTCCAAATCTTTTTCGTCCCCTATTTTGGTTAAAGCCTGAAGTACAGCGTGTCTGGCGGTGTTCTCTCCAGTTCTTAGAGCCTTAAACATACTGGGTATCACCTTCTTTTCATTGATCATATTCAAGGCATCAGAATAGGTCTTCCTGGTGGTGGGCTCGGTAATTTTCAACATTTTGCCAATAGGTGCGGCTGCCTCTTTTATCCCCATTCGGCCTAAGGCAGAAGCGGTATTCATTCTTACCATCAAGGTCATTGGCTGCTGCTCCATCCCCTCTTCACCGATAAATTCATAGTTAAGTCTTTTAAGTAAATGGGGGACTGCTCTCTTGTCGCCAATATCACCTAATATCACCGCTGCTTTGATAAAGTAGGCGCTCTCTACTATCGGTTTTTTCGCATTCAATTTGGCGATTAATTCGTGTTTTCCATTTAAGACATCTATCAGTTGATCCACTACCAAAGCACCCATTTTAAACAGGGCGATAGAGGTTTCTCCGTAGAAACTAACCCCTTTTCTTTCTACAAACAGATTTCTAATCAAAGCCGGTATTGCCCTGGAATCACCTATAGCGCCCAGAGCAATAATTACATGTTTATTGATAAAAACATGGGTATAATCATCCATGGCTAAACTTACCAATTTGTCCACTGCCTGGTTGCCACCAATTACTCCCAATGCCTTGATGGCCGATAACTGGACGTATTGATCTCGAGCATCCAGCAACTTAATCATCGCTCCTTCCCCTTTTTTATAATTAAACCTGGCTACAGCATCAGCGATCCGTTGGTTGGCCCGGTTGGCGTCTTTACTAGCCGTATCCATGGCCCGACCAACTTTGTAGTTCAATACCCCCAGTAAGGAATTCATATTGGAGGCAGCGCCGATTTCACTGATAATATGGACTATATCGGCCATGTATTTGCCCTGTTTCAACATGGTTATCAGTTCTGGAATCACCTTTTTGTCTTTTAAGCGGATCAAGTTGCTAACCGCATCTTTATGGTTTTTTTTGTCTCCTATCTGGGTGAGCCAGTATTTTGGGTTTTCAGGCTCTACCTTTTTAGTGCATCCCATACTTGTCACTAAAAACAATAAAAATACTATCCACACCACTTTACTCAAGTTCATTATTTTATCCTCCAAATTATGATAAATACAGACATGTAGTTCCCGTCCGAGAATTTACCATTGTTAAAACCAAGTGTAATATCTATAATTACTATCTATTCAAAAATAAAGATTATTTATTTATCAGTATTATAATTAATGGTCAAGGGTATTATTAATGATGAGAGGGATTATAATTTTTAAGAACGAAAAGAATTCCCGGGTTCATGTCCGGGGTTTAACTCCCGGCATTTTAATGCAGGGTTGACAAAACGCAGATAATACAATGGCCAGGGAATCGATACCTTTTTTCAAGTTGGTCCTGAGCCGGACAGTTTTTATGGTGTTCCTGAGATTTGTGGCAATTAAATAGGTTTTTTTTAATTTAATCAGGGGGCTATCTTTTTTTCTGGATAATTGAAAATATCTTTTTAGAAAAGCCGATGATGGCAAAGATTGATCCAGGGTATCGGCAACGTATTTAATAGGCAAAAAGGGAATGCCGCGCTCTTTGGTAAAATTGGCTAGATAGTATAATTCCATATCTACCCCAATGGCATCCAATTTTTGGAAAATATCTTTTTTGTCTTCCAATTTATCGATAACCTGGCGAGAGGTATAGATAGTTCCTGAAAAACAGCGGCGGCTGGTTCGTTCCGCCGCCACTAAAACCTGTTGGTGTATGGATTGCTCGGCCTGCCAGGCATCTTTTTCCTGTCCAATCAGTATCTTCCCTGGTAAAATCAGGTCCCCAGGCAGCAACCAATCCACCAATGCTCCACAACAACCGGTCCCCACTATTAAATCTACTTTTTCCCTCTCTATTTTTTCAGACAAATGGTTAAAAAATCCTGAGGAGGGCTCACCTACGCCGGTTAAAAAATACTCAAACCGCAATTTGTTATTTTTATACTCCCGGTCAAGGATCTCTTTAATCCCCTGCATCTCCTCCTCAAAGGCTGTTAAAATATATATTACTGTTGATTCCATCTCTAAAACCTCTGAAAATAAACCACTTTTACTACCCACGTCAGCGAGTTAATTGCTGATTATAGGTATAAAGTACTTGCTATAAGATGGTGGAAATTTTATAATATTTTGAATATTTGTCAACTTCCATTAATAGATGGTAATTTTTAATGAATGAAACAACTAAAAAAGACCCCACCAAGAAAACCGTGTTGGTGATAGAAGATCACAAAATGATCAGTGATACCCTACGTTTTCAACTTCTAAGTAAATTTAACGTGGATATTGCCATGAATGGTAAAGAGGCCTTCTCCTATCTCTCTTCACAAATGCCGGACCTGATTGTGATGGACCTGATGCTTCCTGACACCAGCGGCTTTGTTTTGTGCGGAAAAATCCGCCAGGTTGAACGATTTAAGAAAGTACCCATTATCATTCTCTCTGCCCTGACCGACAAAGAAAACGTGGACAAAGCGCTCTCGCTGGGTGCTGATGATTTTGTCAATAAACCTTACGTAGGACAGGAGTTGCTATCCAAAATAGTCTTGGCTCTATTAGCGGAAAAACAAATATACGTTAAGGGCAGAATGAAAAAATGCCCCCAATGCGGCAACTACCTATTGAAAGCCACTCGGGTCTGCCGGCACTGCAATAACCTCTTTAGCGAAATTGATGAAACCGAAGATTCGAAATTCGTGATTAGTGATGCGGCTGACGAAAACATTCAACAGGAATTTAGCGAAGATAAAAGGGAAACCCTGTTATCGGTTGCCAAACTGCTGTTGCCCAAAATTAAAACAATTATTAGCCAGGGAAAATTGCCCTTTCACATTATTGAGCCAAACCATCTGCAACTTATAATAAAACTTATCAATCAAAGCGAAGATGAAAACTTCGCTCCGCTCCAATTATTGTCAGACCAAAACAATTTGGCCCCCAAAATTATTCCCATCTCCAATCTATCATTTTTTCGATCAGAAAAAAAAATGACCTCCCTGGAAGATATCGAATCAAACTGTGGTCCGGAAAGTCTAACTGTTTTAGTCATTTTGTATCTCGTATTTAACTCTATCTATTATCCGCCCGCCATAGACCAGAAGAGTAACAGCGCTCATGCCCATCGACTGTTTAACCTTTTTTACGATAAAATCTGGTCCCACGCCCTTGGTTGTGGTCTTTTTTGCCTGGGTCTGGCCAAAGAAAAAAATTGGCCCCAGGTAAAATCTTTTCTCTGCGGTCTGTTACACGATGTTGGTTTTGTGGTAACCCCAAAAATAATCCTGGATCTGGCAATTACCGATGAAAAATGCTTTGAAGAGTTGGTGCTCGGTCACTTATCTAAGCATATCCACCAAAAGGCAGGCGGAATGCTTTTAGATAAATGGGGCTTTACCCAGTGGTTAAAGGAAGTTAATTTTTTCCACCACCAGGAAAAACTTAACCAGGAAAAAACTTCAGAACAAGAGATCATCACTGCGGTTCAATTTGCTGACCGTTTGACCACCAGCGTTGGTATATCCCTGGAAGAGTTTGATGTACCTGAAAATATTTGCCAGGAGATTGCCAAGATGATGGAGGTAGATATTGAAGTAATAGAGCAGATAAATCGCGATATGATTGACGATGTTAAAATTTTTCAAGACTCCACCGATATACTTAGAGAAAAAAAATGAGTAGAATCAAATTTATTGAAAATTACCGAGGGACAGCAAAATATATTTTAGAAAATGGTTTAACTGTTCTTTTAATGGAAAATCATGCTGCCAGCGTAGTAACTTTCCAAACCTGGATCAAAGCAGGCAGTGCTGATGAGAAAAAAGACGAGCGGGGACTGGCCCACTTGCACGAACACATGCTGTTTAAGGGCACATCCAAGCGGGGAGTGGGCGAAATAGCCAGAACCGTGGAGGCTGCCGGAGGAGAGATTAATGCCTGGACCTCCCTGGATCAGACCGTCTTTTATATATGCCTCACCAGTAACCAGTTCGATATTGGACTGGATATTATGGCGGACGCCATTTTAAACTCCAGTTTTTTAGAAGAGGAGTTACAAAAAGAGAAGGTGGTAATCCTGGAGGAACTCAAGAGGGACCACGATTTGCCGGATCGAAAAATTGGTGATGAACTGTTTTCTCTGGCCTATAGCCAGCACCCTTACCGCTATTCAATTATCGGCACCGAGAAAACTATCAATTCATTTACCAGAGAAAAGGTGCTTAATTTTTACCATGACTGGTATGTAGCCAATAATATGGTGTTGGTGGTGGCTGGTGATTTTGAAACTCAAATTGTCATCGAAAAAATCGCCAGACTTTTCGCTCCCCTTAAAAACCGTCCAAACCTGAAGCGTACCAGGCCGCAGGAACCGCCCCAAACCTCCACCCGAAGTAGTATCATCTTTGACGATGTCCACGAAGGTCAACTCCAGATGGCCTGGCATATCCCCGAAATCACCCACCAGGATATTTGTGCCTTGGATATTCTGGCCATTATTTTGGGCCAGGGAGAAAGTTCTCATCTGGTAATGGAAACCAAGTATAAGGCCGCCCTGGCCAACGATATTTTCTCTTACGCCTTCAGTCCGGTAGATAGCGGACTTTTTTTGATCACCGCCTTTTTTGAGCCCCACAACCTTTACCAACTAGTGGATGCCATTGGCGCAG
>CAZTWC010000248.1:0-5689 GCA_964617105.1 uncultured Myxococcia bacterium | reverse complement strand
ATGGGTTAAAATTACTTAAGAAAACCAAATTAAAGACCTTCGGATATGTTTTACACTGGGACAAAAACTTACAACATATTGGAATTAAAGGAAAAATTATTTTCCCTGTTTTCTTTTCATTTTGTTCCTAGACAATATTTGGTCAATTTTTGGTCAATTTTTGGTCAACCAACAAAAAAAGGGGCCAGACATTTCGTCTAACCCCTTGATATTACTGGTGAGCCTGGAAGGAATCGAACCTTCAACCTCCGGATTAAGAGTCCGCTGCTCTACCTGGTTGAGCTACAAGCCCTAATTTGATTTTGGTGCCGGAGGGGGGAATCGAACCCCCATGAGCATAAGCCCGGTGGATTTTGAGTCCACTGCGTCTACCAGTTTCACCACCCCGGCGCCTAGAAGGGCAATATTTTTACCAAATAATTGTGGCAATGTCAAGCTAGATAAATCGGTTTCAGGTAACTCGCATTTATGAGCTTGATTTTTTACCCGTTTTATGGGACTGTAGTTGACTTTCCATTGTGTTTAACAAAAATTCGTTACATATAATATTATCAAATCTAATCGTTTATTTCTATTTCAATGAAAGGATGGTCGCAGGATGAAAAGCTATAATGCCGAAAATTTGAGGAACATAGGACTGTTGGCCCATAAGGGAGCTGGTAAAACCTCTCTGGGAGAGGCTATGCTGTTCTCTGCAAAGGCTACCACCCGCCAGGGCAGAGTGGAAGAAGGAAATACCATTTTTGATTATGATGTAGAAGAAATAAACCGGGTGATGTCAATAAATGCCAGTATTGCCTGGCTGGAGTGGAAAAAACACAAAATAAATATCGTTGACACTCCGGGGGATATAAACTTTTTAGCCGATACCATCAACTCCATCCAAATTATTGATAGTGCTGTGCTGGTAGTAAGTGCTGTTGATGGTGTGGAGATCCAGACCTATAAAAGGTGGCAAAATGTTTCTGATCGTTCCCTGCCCTGTATAGCCTTTATCAACAAAATGGATCGGGAGCGGGCCGATTTTGAAAAAACCGTGGCCGATCTTTCTGAAAATCTGTCTGCCCATTTTACTCCGCTCCAGTTGCCCATTGGACAAGAGGCTAATTTTAACGGTATTGTGGATCTGCTGCAGATGAAAAGTTATGTGTATGAAAATGACGGAACCGGAGAATTTAAAGAGGGTGAAGTCCCTGCCGATTTAATGGACGAAGTGGAGAGCGCTCGGGAAAAATTAATTGAAAATATTGCTGAAACCGATGATGAATTACTAGAAAAATACCTTGAAGAGGGGGAGTTGAATGAAGATGAAATTTTGGAAGGATTAAAAAAAGCGGTTAAAAAACGTCAAATCTTTCCCATTCTCTGCGGGTCAGCCTCTAAGAATATCGGCATAACTCCTCTTTTAGATTTGGTGGTAAACTATTTCCCATCTACTTTGGAGACTGGATCTATCACAGCCATTGACTGCAAAAGCGAAGAAGAGATAGAAAGGAAAATTTCTCCTGATGAGCCTTTTGCCGCTCTGGTCTTTAAAACTATTGTGGACCCCTATGCTGGTAAATTATCGGTATTTAAAATATTAAGCGGTATTTTAAACCCCGATTCTGTGGTTTATAATTCAAAAAAACAGTGCAAAGAGCGTTTTGGACAAATATTGCAACTGTTCGGAAAAAAACCTGAGGCAGTCCAGGCTTCTGTTCCAGGGGATATCCTGGCCGTAGCCAAATTAAAAGAGACTATAACCGGAGATACTCTGTGTGATGATAGTCACCAGGTATTGTATTCCCTGCCATCTTCACCACCGCCGGCTATATCCTTTGCGATTAAGCCCAAAAGCAAGGGTGATGAAGATAAGATCGCCAATGCGGTAAACCGGTTGAAGGAAGAAGATCCCACCCTGGTGGTAACCCGCGATGAGCAATTCAAAGATCTAATCTTATCAGGAATGGGACAAAATCATATCGAAGTGATAGTGGATAAAATGAAACGCAAATTTGGGGTGGAAGTGACTCTGGCTCTACCTAAAGTACCCTATCGTGAAACTGTTAAGAAAAAGGTTACCAATATAGAAGGGAAACATAAAAAACAGACCGGAGGCCGGGGACAGTTCGGCGTCTGTTATATCGACCTTGAGCCCTTGCCCTATGATGCTGAGGAACCCTTTGAATTTGTGGATAATATTGTGGGTGGCTCTATCCCCCGCCAGTATATCCCAGCTGTGGAAAAAGGGATCATTGGAGCCATGGAAAAGGGTGTTTTGGGCGGATTTCCTATGGAAAACATCAGGGTACGTCTATTTGATGGCAAATACCACGATGTAGACTCCTCAGAGATGGCCTTTAAAGTTGCCGGGTCTAAGGGCTTTAAACTTGCCGCCAAAGAGGCTAAGCCCACTTTACTAGAACCGGTTATGACCATGGAAGTTACCGTGCCGGAAGAGTTTATGGGCGATATTATCGGTGACCTCAACAGCCGCCGGGGTAAAGTGTTAGGCATGGATACTCAGGGGAAAAATCAGATAATTAAAGCTCAGGTGCCCATGGCTGAAGTGTTGAAATATTCTCCAGATCTCACGTCTATGACCAGTGGCCAGGGAATTTTCACCATGCAGCACTCCCACTATGAAGAGGTGCCTGCTCAACTTCAAGAAAAAATTATCAAAGAGAGCAAAGTTGATGACGAAGATGATGATGATTGATATCTAGTGCCGGTTATGAAAATAGAACGACATCATTTACCAGAAAAGATAAAGCCCTATTTAGAGCCTTCCTGTCCAATGCCCATGCGCCTTATGGCAGCCAAAATGATGGCACCTCTGGCGCCCGATGAAATCCTGGCTCTTTTACTGATAATGGCTTCAGAGCAAGAGGAAAAATTACGCTCTGAGGCTATAAATAGTTTAGAGCAAATGCCCGCGAATATGGCTGAAGCCGCTACAGGTGGGATAGACTCCCCCCAAGTGCTGCATCTGGCTGCCCAGGTCTGCCTGACCAGAGTTCCGCTTTTTCTTGAGCATATTGTTCTCAATAAGAATTGCCATGATAACACCATAGTATGGTTGGCCGGCCAGGTGAGCAAAGACACCGCAGAGATAATCGCCCAAAACCAAGTGCGGCTGATTAGATGCAGGGAATTGTTACCCGCCTTGATATCGGGCGGTAACCTGAGCAAGGCTACCACAGAAAAATTACATGATTTTGCCCGAGAGCATAACCTCCCCTGGACTGAAGCCCCGGGGGAAATCAGCAAAGAACCAGAAGAAGCCCCTGCTACAGAAAAGAAGAGAAGAGAAGAGCCTGACCAAAAAGAAGAGGAAAAGGGGGCTGAAGAACTTCCGCAGGAACTGGTTGAAGAGGGTGAAAATACTGAGGTTAAAAGAGAATCTCTGTTGTCAAAAATAAAACTGCTAAGCGTGGCTCAGAGGATTAAATTGGGTGCAATGGGCAACCGGGAAACCCGCCGGGCTCTTATCTCTTCATCCAACAAAGTAATTGCCTGCTCGGTTTTGGATAACCCAAAATTAACCGAACATGAAGTCTGCGATTATGCCAAAAATAAAAATTTAAACGAAGAGGTGGTTAGAAGGATAGCAACCAATAAAGAGTGGATTAAAAACTATCACGTCAAATCGGCTCTGGTTAAGAATCCCAAAACTCCTCTTTCCCTTTCGCTTCGATATTTACCCACCTTAAACTTTAAAGATCTAATAAACATCTCCAAAACCAGAGGGACCCATTCGGTTATCACCACTACGGCCAAAAAACTGGTTGCCAAAAAGAAAGCCATGCGCTAAATATTGAAAATTAGTTGTTTATCTAGTGCACTAGTGTCCATCCTACAATTTACGAGATAATTATGAAAACCAAAACATTTTTTCCCCAATTATGGTTATTTTCATTCATATCCTTTATATCCTTCATATCCTTCATATCCTGCCGATTCGATTTTGATAATCCTATAGAAAAGAGTCAGCCTGGGGTAATTAAAGGCACCATTGTCTATGAAGATGCTCAAAAGAGACATCTATTATCCGGGTGTCTAATCCACCTGCTGGGAACAACTCTAACCGTGCCCACCGATGCTCAGGGACAGTTCAAGATGCATAATGTGCCAGCAGCAGAGGAAAAAATCGATTCTCACACCGTTCATATCAAGTGCACCCACCCTGATGAGCCGAAGGAGAAATGGGCTCTGCAGATGCGGCGAAGAAACATTATTGTCAAAGATGGGGATGCGGTTGATCTGGGGCCTATTGTGGTGGCCAAAGCCGGAGATATCAAAGGAGAAGTGGTGCCCTTTGAAAGTGGTGACAAGTTGGGAATAAAAGTGGTGCTGGCCAACACCTCCTGGTCTGCCTTTACCGGCATGGATGGCAAATTTTCTCTCAAACGGGTTCCCAAGGGTGACTATGTACTGGTGGCGGCAGCTATCAACCGGCCCCACTTAGGAATAGGGGTATTGCGTAATATTAGCACCGAAGTTGGTCAGAGCAAGACCATAAATGATAAAGTGATGATGAAATACGACCCTGAGGCCAAGGGTAGCGTTGTTGGTAAGATAGTAATTCCTGGAGTCTCAAATTATGGCGGTCTACAGGTGACCCTTATTGGAGGAGAAAAGCAAATCGGTCCTTTTCAGGTGGGCAACGATGGTAAATATCAAATAGAGGATGTTCCCCAGGGTATTTTCATGTTAAAAGCCCACGGAACTATTGATAGAGATGAAAAATCGCAGTCCCTGTTGGCTGGTTTGCTGCGAAAACCACTTAGTGAGGAGTATAACGGTTTCGTGGCCAACGTGGTGGTGTTGGACAAAGAAGAAACCAAGGTGAATAACATCTATCCCAAGAAAAAAGAGAAAGAGAAAACTGACGATCCACAAGATGGGCAAGATGGAAAAGATACTGATAAAGATAAGGATAAAGAGGATCAAAAAGTGGCTGCCCCTGATTGTGACGGAGATGGGATAAAAGATCAAAGCAGCAAAGATCAAAGTTGCAACGATGTTACGGTGGACTGTGACAACGACAATGACGGCATCGTTAATAAAGATGAGGACAGTTATTGTTGGTGCAATCCTTTGGGGTTTAAATACGACCCGGATATGGAGATTTGCCGGGAATACGTAGAGGTGGATGGCAACCGCCCCCCAGTGGCTGATGCCGGAGAGAATCAGGAACAAGATTACGGGCAAATAATTAAGTTGGACGGCTCTAAAAGTTATGATCCCGATGATAAGGATAACAACTTAATTTTTCATTGGTATTTTGTCCAAAAACCTTCTGGAAGCCAGGCCAAAATAGTTGATCGCAATAAAAATATGGCCAGTTTTCCCGGTGACAAACCTGGGTTGTTCGAGGTGGCTTTGGCGGTTGGGGATGGCAAAGATTTTGGCGCCCCCGATGTGGTGAGAATAAAAGTTGTGCCTCGGGAAGAGATTTGTGACCAAAAAGACAATGATGGAGATGGCAAGATTGATACAGATGACCAGGATATGGTTTATCCCGATGCCAAGTTAATTAAAGGGGTTTGCACTGGACAAAAACAGATCTGTATCAAAGGGGTTTGGATAGAGCCTGATTACCACCAGATCAGTGAATACGAGAAGACAGAAATCACCTGCGATGACCAAGACAACAACTGTGATGGAAAAATTGACGAACAATTAGAGAGAACATGCAGTTCCG
>CAZTWC010000247.1:0-5760 GCA_964617105.1 uncultured Myxococcia bacterium | reverse complement strand
GAAAACCTTCCAAATCCAGAGATAGATAAGGATAGCCAATCTTTCGAAGTTTTTGCACTATCTTTTCCCTATTAATCTTTTGGGCAAAAAATTCTATCTGCTCCGGCAACACCTCAATACGAAGAACCGGATGATGATCTCTGGCCCTAACCTGAGTGAAGCCATGGGCCAGTAAAATATCTTCTGCCGCCTCTATCCGTTTCAACCGCTCAGAGGTTATCTCTTGGCCATAAGGAATTCTGGAAGCCAGGCAAGCAAAAGAGGGTTTGTCCCATACAGAGATGTCCAACTTCCTGGCCATACTACGGATCTGCTCTTTTGTAATCCCCATGTCCAGAAATGGGGAACCAATTCCCAACTCCTTGACCGCCTTCATCCCAGGACGATAATCGTTCTGGTCATCACTATTGCTCCCTTCCAGCACCAAAGATATACTCCGCTTCCCAGCTATTTCTCTAAAGGTGGTAAACAACTCTTTTTTGCACAAATAACAGCGATTTTGTTGATTAGCCCGAAATTTTAAAATATCCATCTCTTGACTATGGACAACCAAATGTTCAATCCCCATTTTTTCCGTCAAACTGGCGGCTATTTTCATTTCCCGGTCTGGATGGAGAGCAGAATGGGCAGTAACCGCCAGCACATTACCTGAAAGGGCATCTAGCGCTGCCTTTAACAGTAAGGTGCTGTCCACCCCTCCAGAAAACGCTACCAGGGTGCCGCCACCTTTGGCCTGGTCATGAATTCTGGTTTTTAATCTATTATACAAGTCCACAAAAAATCCCTGAAAAGAATTGGCAACTTATGGTAATATTGCTAAAAGTCAATTGACAAATGTTGCTGCCCACAAGATAACTACCCCGTTCTCTGCTGCGATGAAGTACATTTTAGGACGACAATTAACTATAAGCAAAAGAGTTTAAAATTTCAAGAAAAGTTTTACCAGAATACAATGAAAATAACTGTTACTTTTTTCGGTTTGATGCGCAGACCCTGGCCCCAGGTTTCCCGGGAGATTGAAGTTCCGGACCATTGCTCTCTTAGTGACCTGGTGCAACAACTTGGTTATACTGACCAGGAGATGAAATGGGTGCAGATTGTTATCGATGGAGAAAAATGCTCTCCAGAAACTACAATCAAACCTGACCAGGAGGTGAATTTTCTACTAATGAGTGGGGGGGGATAAGCCTTAATAGATCTAGATTTTTTCTTGTTAAAAATTTATATTAGAGGTAATCTAATTTAAAGTGTTTTCATCAAATCTTGAAGGTACTTACACTAAATAAAAAGAGTAGTTATCAATGTTATCCAGCAACAATAAAACCATTTACCATAAACTAATACAGGTTGCGATCCTCTTCTTCTGCCTTACCGCCCTTATAGTTGGGCAATTATTTTGGTCATCCTCCCAGGCCAGGACTAAAAATACGGTTAAACGTTCCCAAACTAAAAAACAGAACGGTTTCAAAAGTAAAAAAAAGATTTGGGTGGAAGGGCACCGTGGTGCCCGGGGCAAATATCCGGAAAACACCCTGCCCGCCTTTAAATATGCACTAAAAGTTGGAGTGGATGTGCTGGAGTTGGATGTGATGATAACCAAAGACTCACAAATTGTCTTGAGTCACGACCCTGCTTTTTCCCCTCAAAATTGCACCTTTAAAGGAAAAAATCCTGCCCCGCAAGGCCCCATGGCCTTGATTAAAAACCTTACTCTAAAACAGGTTAAACAGTATGACTGCGGAGGGAAAGTAAACCAAATAAATCCAAACTTCCCCCATCAAAAAAAGATACCCGGCACCTCTCCTCCCACTTTAAAAGAGGTTTTTCGTCTGGTAAAACAATTGGGAAAAAAAGAGGTAAAATTTGATATTGAAACCAAGGTTAAAAATCTTTTTCCCGAACAAAAAACCGCATCTCCAGACCTTTTTGTAGAACTATTGCTGAAAGTAATCGCCGAGGAAAGATTGGCTTCCAGGGTGACAATCCAATCTTTTGATTACCGTACCCTGGCCCTGGTGAAACAAAAACAGCCCCAGATTAAAACCGCCCAACTTTTTGAAGATTACCAACTCCTGGATATGTTGGGTGCGGTCAAATCAATCAAGGCAGATATTGCCTCAATAGGTAAACAACTGCTGATAAAAAAAGAGGTCCAGCGACTCCAAAAAGCGGGTGTAAAGGTCGCCACTTGGACCATAAACGATGAAAAATACCTGAGACAGGCAATAAAAGTAGGGGTTGATGGTATTATAACCGATTATCCAGCCATGGTAATTGATTACCTTAAAAAACAAGGCCTACGCTAACAGCATGGACACTGAGCCCGCCGCTAACAGCATGGACGCTGAACCTAAGATAAAAAAACATCCTCTTCCCTCCTTTGCACGAATCCTTAATAAGATCAAACCTTATAAACATCTTCTACTAATATTTTTTTTCTGGAAAATTGCCATTTTTCTGTTTTTAACCATGGCCTATTTCTCCTCTCCAATAATCTTCAACTCCTGGAATTTCCACTATCATTTACAATACAAGGAGGCCTTCCTTCAACGTAAGCCTTCACCAGCTAAAATTCTGCCTTCCCCTTTCAGTCACTGGGATGGACAACACTATCTGGCTATAGCCAAATACGGTTATAAAACCTACGCCAAAGTGCAACCAGAATCACCAGCCCTCTATCCCCTATTGCCGGCACTAATCCGATTGGCGGCTCCCCTGGCGGGCGGTTACTTTAGGGCAGGATACCTGCTGGTCAGTTTGTTTTGCCTGCTGTTTTTCTATTTCTTTTATCGAATCAGCCGGGTTCAAAATTTACCCGCAGGGCGGTGTCTGCAAGGTTTCCTGCTAGTGCTCTGTTTTCCCACCGCCTTTTACTTGACCACCATCTATACAGAGGCGCTGTTCTTATCTCTACTGTTCGGTTTTCTTTACTATTTTCAGGTGAAAAACTCCTATCATAGCATCCCTTTTGCCATACTTCTACCTATCTGCCGACCCCAGGGACTAATCCTGCCCTTTGCCCTGGCTGTTGCCCTGTTGTGGCAATACCTGCGACCGATGGAGGCTAAAACCAGTCGGACTAACCTCTCCCTGGGCCTGGCTAATGTAGCTGGCTTTGCCGGCGGATTTGCGGCCATGCTGGCCGGCATTATTCCTGTGGCATCCCAGGGTCAGCGTTTCTGGTTGCTGATATATCTGGGGTTGGTACTGGTTCCCGCCTTAATGGGCGAAGGTATGGCATACAGCCGCTATGCTCTGTTGGCATTTCCCTTTTTAGCCATGACCCTGGTACAAAAGTGGCGGCATAACCAACCGCTAATATACGGTTTCACCATCTTGATGGCTACCCTACAAGGGCTTTTTATCTATAGATTTGCCATAAATCTGTGGGTGGCTTAACTTATGAAAAATACCGGCTTATTCTTCCCCCTTTTGATACTATTCATTTTCTTAATCCTGGCCTGGGCCCAGCCACGCGGAGTGGGTGATCTCTATATCGGATTGGCTGCCGGCCGAGATATTGTTCAGGGAATAATTGCCCAGGCAGACCAATGGTCATTTTTGACTCAAAGCCGGATCTGGATTAACCAAAACTGGGGGAGCCACCTACTGCTGTATATAACTTTTTATCTGGGTGGTGAATGGGTGCTATTGTTGCTAAAAATGGTTTGCCTGGTTTGGCTGGCACTATGTCTAATCCTTTATTCTTACCAACGGGGTGCGCCGCCCCCGGCCGGAATTCTGGCTGCCGGGCTGGTCATCTTTTGTTTCCGTTCTCAAATAGATTTAAGGCCAAACCTCTTTTCGCTGCTAATCTTCTCTATGCTTCTCTATCTTTTGGATTGTTGCCGTCAAAAAAAACACCTGATATGGCTGGCTGCCGGGCTGGTTATTGCCTGGGCTAATATGCACGGCGGTTTTATGCTGGGGCTGATTGTGCTGTTCCTGTTTGTCTTTCATCAATGCCTGCCAGGATTATTTATCGGGTTTTATAGAGGCAATAGTATAATCAAATTTTTCACCAAATTAAATCTTGGATTGCTCCCCTTTTTCATAGCCCTGGCCGGGGCTGGTCTGTTCACCCCCTTTCACATCTTCAAAGCTATTAAAAGCCAGGATATATGGTTAAACTGGAACCTAACCCACTCCTTAGGCGTAGCCGGCAATTCCATGTGGCAATCCGGCAATGAATGGCAGCCTTTTTTTCAAACCCCGCTACAAGAAGGATCCTGGGAATTTTTACTGCTATTTTTACTGGTGACTCTCCCATTAGCAAAAGAAATAGTTACCTCTTTAAAGAATTTCAGCCAGACAAATTCGCCGGCCTTTCCAAACCCCAAAATACCTGACCGGCAACCACAACTGGAAATAGTGCTTTTTGACTTTTTTCTTCTGGGTTTGCTGGTAATTATGACTATTTTACACCGCCGTTTTATCCCCTTTGCCTTGATAGCCCTGACCCCCAGATTGGCCCGACTGATAAAATCGACTATATTGGACCCAGCCAAAACTACGGTTATTTTCCGTTTCAAGCCATATTTGCCCTTCATATTGTTTCTGTTATTCCTAATATTTTGCATCTCTTCATCTATTGAGTTGTGGCGTCATTATCATCCAGACAACCCTCTCCAGGCCAGTCAAAATTTAACCTCCCAGCCGGAGTTATTCAAACGGATGGTTGCTTTTGCAGATCTACCTTCCAGTCCAGTAGATTTTTTAAGAGACAATCAGATAAAAGGGAGAATCTTTGCCGATTGGCAGTGGGAAGGTTTTATACGCTGGCAATATCCCGCCCTAAAACTGGCTGTTGGAGGCCGGGCTCAACAAATATACCGGGAAACAGATTTTAAACTCTATTTACAAGTGGTTGCAGGTCAGAATGCCCAAAAACTATTAGCAAAAAATCATATCAACCTGGTGCTAATATCGCTCCAGGGACATATCCCCCTGGTCAATGAACTGCTATATAGCCCTGGTGCTAGCTGGACAGTGATCTACCTGGACAACCGGGCCATAATCCTGGCTGATAGTAAATCTGAAATTGGTAACCATCTGGCGGTAAATTTATTGGAGGAAAAACTATCTTTCCCGGCGCCTCACCTGAAATATTTGAGCAAAGCCATGGCTATTTATACTCCAGTAGGTCAAAAACTGGCATCTAAAATATCTTCCAAAATTCCCGGCAACCACAAAGGTACAATCGGCCCTAACTTTTCTCCTGCCCATAAGATAATTACTTTAATTAAAAAGGCCAATACCTTGAAACCTTTACCAATATCATTTCAATTACTGGACAAAGTATTGCGTACCTGGCCACCAGCATTGGCAGATTGGACCGAAATTTTCCAATATTTACAGGCAGAGAGAAAGCAATTCCATTTGAAATTGAATGACCGTCCCCAGACAATTTCAACTTACAATTGTCTAAAATTTATTAGCGCCGCTACCTTACGTCTTTATATACTGGCCGGTAAAAAAGCCCTGGCCCAGCAAGAAAAAAACCGGATGATAAACATCTTAGACCAAATTAAACAGACCAATTTACAATGGGAATAACAAGACCCCATTACTAACAAAAAAATCAGGAACCCATCACCAATGGAAAAATTAAATGATACCATAAATAATACCAGGAAATCTGGTTTTCTTAAAGACCCATGGAACCTCTGGAGAAGACTTGATCTGTGTGGAAATTGACTACACTGTCCTACATCACCGAAAAAGCCATTTTTTTCGACTACCCTAATTTTGACCGAACTC
>CAZTWC010000246.1:0-5764 GCA_964617105.1 uncultured Myxococcia bacterium | reverse complement strand
AAAAATCCATCATCTCCGGGTCTGTTTGTTTGAATTTAATCAGCAGCAATAGAAACCTGGCGCAATCGGGCTCTGTGATCCACCGGTCAATTAAGTTTTTCAGGGCTTGGTTGCCAATGTTTAGCCAGGTAAATCGCTCGTAGATAGCACCCCAGCAGGGTAATGGATCAGACGCCACAAACCTGACCATTTCATCTAATCCCGGGTCATCAATACACTGGATGGTGCTGATGAATAGTTCTCTGAAGTTTGCCGTCATTCATCACCATTTTCAAATTCACCTTAATCAATGCCAAAGATGTCAATGTTGATCCACAGTTTGTAATCACTTTTGTTCCAGAGAAAAATTTGGTAATCTTTGTCAGTGCTATTACCATTTGATTTTTTCATCACCAGGCAGTGAATTTTAGTAGTATGAGCACCCATGGCGTAGGTTGGCTGCTCCGGTAGATTTTTATCGTTCACATAGTTATAAGACAGAGCGATGTGATCGGGTGGTAGATCCAAAGTGGTGACCAGTTGGTCCTTGCTTGGCGTCAGAGTTATTGATTTGGAGAATATCTTGTAAAGATACCGGTTGTCGTGGTTGTGAAACCAGTCAGACTTAGCATCGATGGCTTCCTGCAGTTTATCTTTGCGACCGTAAATATCATCGTGACAGTGGATTTTCGAGTTCTGCCCTCCGGTCAGGTCATTTACCTGGCTGGATGACAAGTGTATGGCCTGGTTATTGGTATGGCTGTAAGATTTCTGGATTTTTGTCCGCTCTTGGGCGGTCATCTTTTTAAATTTTTTGCCATCAGCCAATTTGTCAAAGTCAACCTGGTCAGCACCACCAGCCTCGTGCCTTTTGCCGTGGTTGGGAAGGCCACCGCCATCAGCAGTTTCAATGGTAGATATCCTATTATTTAGTCCGGCAATGGAATCGACAGGAGGATCGTTCCAGCCCAGGGAGCCCTGGACTAATTTGAACTGATTCTGGATAAGTGAATCCGTGCTCTCCCGCTGTAGGCTCTCGGTCAGGAGAGATGCCTTGATGGCATCAGTAATAGTTTTCCGGTTAGCGATTTCTGCGGCAATATTATCGGCATTTACTTTTACTGTTTCAGTAGTCCTGCCCTGGCCGGCCAGATCCAGTATCTGATTGACCCCATCCGCCGACACGGTTAGAACAGGTTTGCCCCAGTCGATGATATCGTTGTCTCTTAATTTGCCTGGAGCAACAGCATAATGGAAGATTTCTCCAGTGTTGATATCCCATTTAGTCCTGAAGGCGGCCAGATCACCTTTGATAATTCGCCAAGCAGGAGCATTTGCAGCAGTATTATCAGTATCCACATCAACAATAATGCCATTGTTATTACCATTACCGCTGCTATTACCATTAAAACAAGCATTAACAGCGTAGTCAGGCGGTCCCGCCTGGCGGACATTTGAGTATCTGTCGCTACCAGGGAGAATGGTGCCAACAGCAAGTAAAATCGCCTTGTCGGGTAAATGTGGCACTGGTGTTTCCGGCCCGGGATTACCCTCGATTATTTCGTAAATAGCCGCAGGTGGAGGCACAGTCTGGACATACTCGTGGCTGCAAAAGATCAGGTCAGTCCGCGGGTGACTAGAGTTATTGGGAGGAATATTAACCTTGACCGGCCAATCCTCAGATATTTTGACTCCATCTTTTGTCAACAGCACCCCTGGGCTAATCTCTCCAGCAGTGGAGACATGATAACCATTGTAAACACCCGGCGGCATCAGTCCCACAAACTTGTTGTTCAGCAAATGGGTTGATCTGGGGGCCCGATAATCAAATATTCTCTCTTGACTCATGGCAGCCTCCAGGAATCAAAATAGTTTGACCAAGCAGGTCCAGCCCCAGGACTAGGACTAACCTCTATCTCCTGCCCTTGGTCGAGAACACCTCCATCATCCCAGGTATCCAGCACCACGGCGGGATCAGCTACCATCCTGGTATGGGCTGGTTTCATTCGGTTTACCTCTGCATAAAAATTGTCCTGGGAAAACTTGCCGTCCCACTTGAGAATCCTGACGATAAACTCAGCCCAACGGTGACGGTTTTTCCTATATAGTTCATCTATTGTCACTTTAAAGCCCAGGTCATTTAGTGCCTCTATCAGCCCGGCAGCTGTCCCCTCTTTTTGCTTTTTCTCAAAGGCAGTCATAATTCTCTTCCGCAGTTTTCGGTCATTTTCGTCCGGTAGCCGATAAGTGCCATAGGCCAGACCAATGCTCTCCAAATACTCACCTTTGGCTGTCTTGGCAGCAAACTGCTTGGAGGACAATAAAATTTGTGCCCTCACATCATCGAGTCCTTTGCCAAACACCTCCAGCATGGGGTAAAGCCCGGACTCGTGTTTGGCCTTCTTTTTGAAAAACACAGGCAACAGCCACCAAAGGTAGTCGGCCAGTTTCTCTGTGGTTTCAGCAAATTTTTCAATTTGTTTAGACTGTTCAGCCATTAACCATCTACTCCAAAAGTGAGGTTGATACTGCCGGGCACAGCATATTCAAAAGAGTTTATTTTCAAATCTTGCCTGGGGCATTTAAGGTCGATATTATGAACACCATCAACACTCATAATTAGCTCCGCCAACTGCATGGAGATCACATCCATGCCAACGCCCAATGGTTTTAGCCAGTCCAAATCCATATCTTCATCACCTGAAAAATAGATATCCAACCGTCTTAGAATCTCCGCTTCAGCAACCTGGGTGCTGTATCCCTTTTTTATGGTGACAAATGCCTGAACAGAGACATAAACCGGTGACGGTGCCCGGACCAGCACATCAGCACAGAGAGGCTTGTTTTTGTCGATAATACTCTGCGCCCTGGTGAGTAGAGCCTGGGAGGGCATACCCGATTCACCAAGGAGGTAGATGTCGAGTGTGCCTTGTCCCCGGGGCAGGTTGTCATTTACCCAGACTTTCTTTACACCGTTCACCCCTATTGCCCAGGAAATGTAGGATTGTTTGGTGCTTCCCCGAGCCAACTGATCCCAGGCCAGAAATGTTCTCTCCCGCAATGCATCGTCACTCTCTCGGTCAGTTCCTTCACTAGTCAACCACTCCGGCCGGTTGACAACCTCAGCAATGCCTTTGATAAAGGTTTTCATTCGGTAAATAGAGTTGGGTCCAACATTGTGGCCAGCACCTGCTGCTTCTGCGATCACCGGAACAGTAATTGACCTGTTACCCTTCAGGAGCACCATCTTTTTGGTGGTGATAAAACGGTATTCTTTACCCGTCCCATCGACTCCGGTGGCCACAATGCTACCCATGGGAATGGGGATATTGGCTTTGGCCGGCTGCTTGAGTTTAGTAAAAAACGTAACTTTGCCCTCGGTCTTAGTGGCACACTTACGCTCAATGCCAAATTCCTTGGCTTTTAAATCGAGGAAATAGTCGGTGGCAGTTTGGAGATAAGCCTGTTTCAACACCCGGCCGATCATCTCGTAGAGTTCAGCCGATACATTGGCATAAACCTCAGTGATGGTCCTGATAATAGAGCCAGGATTGAAATTTGATAGTGAAGTCTTATCTTTCAATCCCTCAATCATCTGGGCAACGATCTGGTCGTAGGTTTTAAACTCCATCTCTAAATCCTCCGGTCATTTAATCTATCCCTTCAACCCACTTGTTATGAGTCACCTATTATGAATGATATGTAGCCACTTCAGTGATGCCATCCACCTCGATCTCAATTTCAACTTGGCCGTTATCTCTCTCTACCTTTTGTGCTTTACAAAGCACCCGGCCATCCTCTATTCGGGTGGCAACAGCCTGGTTGTATAAAAGAGCATCGCCAATTGTCCGATCAATCAATTTTTGGTCCCGGTCATCTCCCAGCAACCTCTCCAGGCCGCATCCATATTCAGGATGAGAAAAGAGATCACCTGGTAAGGTCTGGAGAAGATTTTTAATATCTTGCATAAGCGACATCCTTCCGTCCTGAGTCAGAGCCAAATCACCTGAAGGCGACACCACTAGTTCCCCCTGGCCGTCTAAAATCAGGTCAATGCCCAGGTGCTGGTTTTCAAACTCCATGCTCATCTCCTAATTCACCCCACTATGCTACTATCAACCCCGGCAATCAGGAGAAACCAAACAGCCCTGGGATCTTGGCAAAGTCACCACTGCCGCCCAAGAGCACTACTCCCACTACCCAACTATCGTAGTGCCAAGATG
The DNA here is from genome assembly GCA_964617105.1 of uncultured Myxococcia bacterium. Taxonomy (GTDB): domain Bacteria; phylum CAZTWC01; class CAZTWC01; order CAZTWC01; family CAZTWC01; genus CAZTWC01. The sequence continues at coordinate 1,562 of CAZTWC010000246.1, read as the reverse complement.
GAGGATTCTTGGCCTGTTTTATCTCCTCAATAAAGCCCTCATTGCCGCCATTGGTCTTAATGTGCAGACCTTTCATCCCCGGTGTGGATATAAGCGCCTCAAGACTATCAGCGAGTTTTTTAGTTTCATCTGCCATTTCCAAAAGAATGTTGGCTTTTTCGTCCAATATCTGGGCCACTTCTCCAAGAAAATCACCCACTCCTCTGGCCGTCCGGGTCATTCCCAGAATTTGCTCCAGTAACTCGTCAATCTCCGCCAGAGGGGGAAGATAGTCCCGCATTTTGCCAGACTGCCAATCAGGTGGTGAGGGCATACTCCAATAGATCTCCTCTGGCAAGGTGTTGTGGGCATTGGCCAGCCTGTGGCAGGCGTCTTTGAACTTCTGGATGCCAAACAATTCACCCATCAACTTCAGCATTGGCAAAAGGTTCATAATAGACTCGGCGCCAGCGCACAGTATTACTGCCTCCACCTGGGATGAATCCCTGAACTGGGGGCTGTTATCATCGCCAGGATCACGCAGTGATGCATCCAGGCGAGAGATAAAACCGGGCACGCCATCGGGTTCGCCACCTGATATCAGAGGACCACCGTCGGCATAAAAATAGACACCGGTTTGAAGGGTGTTGAAGGCAATATCCACTAGAGAATCAATGCGGCTGGTAATATTATTGATGGCAGCACTCAGCGGGTCATTGGCCTCCACAACCAGCGATGACAATACTTTTAGGCCACCAGCAGCAGTTTTTAGTCCGGTGGAGGCAGTATCGGACAGAGTTCCCACCGTATCCACTGCTTGCTGGATTTGCCCAGGAACCAGGCTATTCAGGTCGCATTGCTGCCAATCAGACATTGTCTATTTCCCTTGTTAATTTCCTTTAACAGTGTTCGTCTCTTTTGCTTTGTTCTTGCTCTTGCCATTACCATTGTCTTTACTTTTATCCTTGCCCTTGACATTGGCAGGCATTACCTTGGCCAGGTTTACCGCCATTTTTTGGAGCCGTTGGGCCTCCAACTGAACATGACAGAGAGCACTTTCCCGTAGCATTTCGGCAAAAGTTCTCATGTTGTTTAACTGAGTTTCCATCTTGATCTGTTCCCACTCGGTCATAGTTCGAGTCTCCTTTTATCCTGCGGGTAATTTTTTAAGCATCACACACTGTGACAATATGTTTGCCAGAGAACCTGCCCAGGAAGAGAGTGCAGTAACAACTGCAGGTGAAAGTTGGGCTGGCGACCCCACTGAACAGGGGCCGGTGATTGCCGCTGCATTGCTGGTAAAAATCTGGATAAGAGCCTGTAAACTGGCTACAAGTTCAGTGCCCAGAACAGCCGGTGATATAGCGCTCTTGCCACCTATTTTGATCTGCCCGGCCATAGTGTTGATGGAAATATTTCCCATAGCAGCATCAACTGACCAGGCATTAGGTTGAGGGGTGGGACCATTCGCCACAACCATGGAGTAAGCCCCACCGATAATTTCCTGCTTGGGACCCACTGTGGCCGTCTGGGTGGTGCCCAGCACTTTATGGTTCAGGCTGCCTCCAATAGTGACTGAACTG
>CAZTWC010000245.1:0-5793 GCA_964617105.1 uncultured Myxococcia bacterium | reverse complement strand
AAGGGGGCACCAGATCCCTTTTTTGGTTCAGTTTTATTTGCCGTTCTGGAGAAACCGCCTGGTTGGGGGGTAGAGTATAGACTGAAAAAAAACCTTTAGAGTGCCCGGAGAGGCGGTTGGTGGCCACCATCCTGATCCAGGCGTCAATAAGATCGAATTGACCTTGATTTTGACGATTCAGCAGGTAGTTTTTCAAAGAAACTATCTGGGACAGGGTTTGGGGATGGTAGAACATGGTTAGATCCCGGTTTGCTTTGGCATTTTCCAGCATAGGGATATTTTCCAGCCGCTTTTCAATCTTTTCCAACCTGGGAGGGGATAGACGGGGCCGGGTAATTATTTCGGCTAGCGGATTGAGGTCGTTGGCAATTGGATTGCGTTTCAGCAGGGCTGATTCCACTGCAGTAGTGCCCCGGCCACTGAATGGATCGTAAATACGGCTTCCTCGACGGCTGAAAATTTTGATGAAAAACCTGGGTAACTGAGGCTTGAAGCAAGCCCGGTAGGCGATTTCGTGTAAGCGGGCAGCCTGCCGTTGTTTGGAGGTCCAAAATTCATTGGTATACCTGGGAATAATTTTTCCCTCGTAAGACATAAAATCGACTTGAGTATTTTGGGGAAGGTGCTTTTCTAATAGGCGCATAAAATTAGGTGTCAGGTATTAGGTGTTAGGAGTCAGATTTCCACTATCACTGCTCTCGATATGGGTCAGAGTGATATTATACTATAAAAGTTGGCCAAAGTGCGGTAAATTTGATATATTTGGCAATGTCTATCAAACCAAGAAAATATTGATGCATTTCAATAAACAAGGAAAAAATATTATGTCTGTATTTACCGGAAAATTTTATCCAAAATATATATTAATAACCTTAATATTATTCAGTTGTCTGGCCATGTTCGGCTTTACCGACCTGTTTAATTCTCTGGGCAATAATAAAAAAACCAATTTTACCGACCTGAAAATCTTTGATCAGACGGTGGTGCTGATTAACCAGCGCTATTTAAAACCTGAATGGATTAAGCCTAAAGAGATGTTTAAGGCTAGCCTGCAGGCTATTCAACGCCAGGTACCGGAGTTGATGATCGATCTGGACAAATTTCCCAAAAAAATCAAGGTGAGGATCCTTGACAATCGAAAAGAGTTTGAACTGGGTAAACATATAAGTATATGGACCATCTCCTTTACTTTGAAACAGATTTTAAAATTTATTGAAGACAAAATACCCAACCTGGAGGAGCCGGAAAAGATCGAATATGCTGCTATTGCCGGCCTGGTGAGTGTTTTGGACCCCCACAGTGCTTTTATGATTCCAGAAGTGTTTCGGGAAATGAAGCTGGGCACCCGGGGAGAATTCGGGGGATTGGGAATTGTTATTTCGATCAGAAATGGCGTTTTGACCATCATATCTCCTATTGAAGGCACGCCTGCTTTCAGAGCCGGTCTCAAGGCCCAGGATGTGATTACCAGGATTGAGGATGAATCTACCGTAAGTATGAGTCTAAACCAGGCGGTAAACCGGATGAGGGGCAAACCTGGCACCTTCATTAACATCTATATTATGCGTAAGGGGTTTAGCGAGCCCAAGAAAACTACTCTCAAACGGGCGGTTATCAAGATCAAGAGCATTAAGAGTAAATTGTTGCCGGGCGATATTGGGTATTTTAGGATCAAGGCCTTTCAGGAGAATACCCAGCGCGATTTTAAAGCCCATCTGACCAAACTGGAAACCAAGTCCAAAAAATTAAAAGGGTTGATTATCGATATGCGCGACAATCCAGGCGGACTTTTAGACCAGGCCATCAAAGTGTCGGATAATTTTTTATCCAAAGGGATGATCGTGATTACCGAAGGGATTGGAGGCAAGCATAGGGATGAGAAGTCGGCCACTGCAGATGGAACTTTGCAGAACTATCCCCTGGTGGTGCTGGTTAACAGCGGCAGCGCCAGTGCTTCTGAGATCGTGGCAGGCGCTATTAAGAACAATGAACGGGGGCTGGTGATAGGAGCCCAGACTTTTGGCAAAGGCTCGGTGCAGATGCTCTACGATTTTAGTGATGAATCTGCCTTGAAGTTAACAGTGGCAGAGTATTTGACTCCTGGGGATCAATCGATTCAGTCGGTGGGTATCACTCCGGATGTGCAACTTGAACCAATCAGAATCAAAAAAGATGATATCCATATCGGGGCAGAAAAAATGTTGCCTAGAGAGACTGACTTGAAAAACTACCTCTCCACTTCTAAGCTTAAAAAAAGCCAGGCGCTTGAGAGTCTGGTTTTTCTGGAGAAAAACCACAAAACCGATGAAGAGAAGGTGGTGGACGAGAAGATAAGGGAAGATTTTCCCATAAAATTGGCGGAAAAAATTATCAAATGCAGTGCACAGGCGGATCGTATGGCCCAACTCAAGAGCTGCAAAAGTGTTTTTGAGCAGACCAAGATGGAACAGGAGAAGAAAATTGTCCAGGCTTTTAAAAAGGTAGGGATCGACTGGTCCAAGGGAGTTAGTTCTCAAAAGGTTTCTGCTCAGGTGTCCTATAAAATTGTGGATCCCACTCCTCCACCCATCACCGCCGGAGAGGAGATAAAAATAAAGGTCACAGTTAAAAACACTGGCAAAGGAACCTTTTTCCGCCTTTATGGGGTGACCAATTCGGAATACTATATTTTTCGGGGAAAAGAGTTTGTATTTGGCAAACTATCACCTGGCCAGGAAAAAACCAGGGAGATTAGTGTCAAAATTCCTCAGGATGCTATGCAGCGAACCGATCCTGTTAAATTGAGTTTTCACGAGTTAAATAAAAATACGCCTGAAAAGGTAAAGTTCAATGTCCCTATCCAGGCTTTGGGCAGACCTTCGATAAGTTTTAACTATCTTATGGATGACTGTTGCAGCGGTAATTGTAATGGAAAGATTGACAAAGGGGAGAGAATAGGTTTGGTTTTTGTTATCAAAAGCAATGGTGGCGGTGAGTTTCAGGAGTTGGTAAGTTCCATAAAAAATCTGGAGGGTAAAAGTGTTTATATTGAAAAGGGGAGGGTGAAGTTAGACAAGTTGAAGCCTGGAGCCTTTGCGGTTGCCCGGTTTACCGTAAAAGTAAAAAAAGATTATATCAAAGATAATTTAAAGATGCGATTTTTCATAACTGACAACAAGTTGTTGGAGCAATATATGCAGACCATTAACCTGAAGGTCAATAAAAGCAGTAATTCTGCCACAAAAAGCAAGGGTAAATGTTTAAAAGGTAAAAAATTGGCTATCAGCCAGATGGATATGCCCTGGCAGTCACCTCAGATTTCTATCGCTCATCTCCTTAAAAACCAACCTAATTCAACCCTGTCGATTCCTATCAGCGGGTTGGTTAAAAATCGTCTGGCCATTAAAGATGTTATGATTTTTGCCAACGAGAAAAAGGTGTTTTACCAGAAAGGGAGTAACTCCCCCAAAAATGGCGGTAAAAATTTTCAACTACCTTTTTCAGCTACAATACCTCTGGAAGAGGGAAAGAATTTTATCAATATTATCGCCAGGCAGACCGATGACCTGGCCATGCGGCGCTCATTGGTAGTTTATCGGGAGAAGGTTGAATGATGTTTTTTTCCAATTCCAGTTTACCGGCAGTAGTAATATTTATTTGCCTGTCGGTACTGGGCTTAGCAGGTTGCCAAAAGTGCAGTTGCAATTCGAAAGAGAAACCCCGTCAACCAATTTCCGCCTATCTGGCGCCGTCTACCAATTTTGCCGTTTTGATCCATCGTCCGGCTAATTTTTTCAGCAGTGTGGCTGATTTTACCGGCCAAATAGCTAATCCGCGAATTAAGGATCAGTTAGAAAAGGTTAGAATAGGGCTCAGTTTTAAGTATGGTTTGGATCCGCTTTCTCCCAAAGAGATGGAAAAAAAAGGGATAGATGTCGATTCACCCATGCTGATGGCCCTGGATAACGGGAAAAAAACGCCATTTTGGGTGGTGCCGATAAAGGATCAGAAAAAGTATGAGAAATTTTTGGCAAATTTTTTGTCCACCGCCTACCAGAAAGCGGTTAAAGTGGCTGAAACCAAAAGCAAAAACAGGAAAATTTATACCGCCTGGCTGGAGGTATCGGGAAAGCGGCAAAAAATGTTTTCCTACACCTATTTTCACCGTCGTTGCCTGATGGTTTTGGCAGGTAAAGATATTTCGGAAGACTACCTGCATACCCTTTGGCTGAGGGCAGAAGATGCTAAAAAGCCGAATGCTCAGCCACCGTTTGTCCAATTACTTGACGGCTTAAATCCAGCGGAACGCGAGAAAGGGCTGGTGATACTAGGTCGGCCGGGGCAACAACCAAAGTTAAAATTGGCGGCTGCTATTGGTTTGCAGTCTTCGATATTTTCTCTGATTTTTAAACAAAAAACGGGCTGGATTACAGGCCGTTTTTTATTAAAACCAAAGAGAGCGGCCAGTTTAGCACCTTTTTTTGTCCAGCCAAAGGAGACCACCCAATTAACTACTTTTCCGGCCCAGGTTTTTTTCTATTTGGGTTCCAACTTTGACACCCAGGGCGCCGCTGATTTTATGATAAAAGAGATATTCAGCCGCCAATCGGTTTTACTTACCCGTCAAAAGGCGTTGTTCAAGGAGAAATATGGACTTACCCCCGAACAGTTGGCTTTTGCACTGGGAGGAGAGGTGCATCTGGCCATGGCTCTGGCCGATTTGGCTAAAGTACCCATTATGGAATACGGAGAAAGACTGAATTTAGGCCGTCTTTTTAAGGGCTTTTTGCTGGTGAAATTACAGCAGCCAGAGGTGATTGAACAGTTATTGGCCAGGATTAAACAACAGTTTAAAGAGGGGGAATACCAATTAGAGGAGCAGCAGGTAAAGGGATTGCGGATCGTGCAGGTGGATTTGGCAGAGGTCTATCCCGGATTGACGGTCCAGTGGGCCCGGCGGGATAATTATTTACTTATCGGCATTGGCCAGGACAGCCTGAAAAAACTTTTACCCATAAAGTTAACTACCCGACAGGAATCGAGCCTTAGATTGCACTTTAATTTTGGAAATCTCAGCGCTTCACTGAAAAAATTTGACTCCAGCAGTTTAGGCGAGGGACCCTTGCCTTTTTTAATCAAGACCATAGTGTCCAATAGCACTGCAGTGATGGAACAGTTTTCCCAACTCAAAGCAGATTTGCACCTGCAAGGGCCATGGTTGAAGGTGGAGTCCAGGATTCAACTCAAGTAGGAGTGAAAAATTGTCCGGCGATTTGGCAATAGAGATTAAAAATCTGGTTAAATCTTACTCTTTTCAAGACCAGGAAGCCGCCCTTTTTAACGGGGCATCTCTACAGGTCAAAATGGGGGAGTTTGTGGCTCTGTTGGGACCTTCGGGCAGCGGAAAAACAACTTTGCTTAACATTGCTGGCGGTCTTGACCGTAATTTTCAGGGAGAGGTAAAGGTTTTAGGCCGCAAAATGGACCTGGATGATAACTCCCTATCCAGTTTTAGAAATAGTCAAATCGGTTTTGTCTTTCAGAATTACAACCTCTTTCCCCACCTGACCTCCCTGGAGAATGTGATGCTGCCCTTCTATTTTTCCGGCAATGGAGAACCAAATTCCCCAGAGATCAAACCGCAGGAGAGAGCCTTGGATTTGTTGGCCGGAGTGCAGATGTCCAACAAATCCAGCCAAAAGACCTCCAGGCTTTCAGGGGGTGAACAGCAGCGGGTAGCAGTGGCCAGGGCGCTGTTTAATCGTCCCGCGGTGTTGCTTTGCGATGAGCCCACTGGCAACCTAGACAGCAAAT
>CAZTWC010000244.1:0-5806 GCA_964617105.1 uncultured Myxococcia bacterium | reverse complement strand
CGTTTTTACCAGGATCGATACATTTGATCTCCTCCAGTTCCTGGCAGGATGCCACCCCGCACTGACCGCATTCCGAACCTGGCTCCTGAGACAAACTGGAGCAGCCGCCGCAACTGTTGGCCACCCCTTCATCGGTTTGCCCATCACAGTCGTTGTCTCCATAATCGCAAATTTCTTGGACATCTGTGGCATATTCCACACACTCCACTGCTGAGCCGTCCTGGTTGCATTTCCAGGTACCGAATTCGCAGGCATCCTGATCATTGGTGTCGCAAAAGCCATCTTTCCAGGCGAATCCTTCGTCAGTTTCACCATCGCAATCGTTGTCAAGATAGTCGCATTTTAACTCCACATCCATAAAGGCAAAACTGTGTTGCTTATAGACCTTGGTATCACACACATACTTCTCTTTACCCCGGCAATCAGCCTGGGAACCGCGACACACTCCTTGTTGCTGAGGGCAGAATTCGCCTGGACCCAACTGTTCATCGGTCAGCCCGTCACAGTCGTTATCCAGCCCGTCACAGATCTCCTTTGAAGGTAGGACTTGCCCCTGGCATAACGGCACCTTTCCCTCTTTGCACCAGCCCTTACCTGGTTGACATACACCCTTTTTCATTGTGGTTGGAGGTCCGGAATAACATTCCGCCAGCAAGGCGATACCATTAAGGTCTTCATCGGTCACTCCGTCACAGTCGTTATCCAGTCCATCGCAGATCTCATTTTTGGGCTTTTCGGTCCGGCATATTCCAACAACACCTCCCTGGCAGAGTTGCACCAGGTGGCGACATTCCCCCTGGCCACATATCTTGAAACCCAAAAGTCCGTTATCAACTTTTCCGTCACAATCATCGTCCAATCCGTTGCATATCTCTTCCGCCGGAACCACTTCACCGAGGCAACTGCTCCATTGGCGATATTGACAGTGTTTTATTCCCTCTCGGCAATTACCTGTTCCAGCACTGGCCTTGGGGTTGCCAGAATAGCAGGTTTGTTGTTCTCCTGGTCGGCAGTCGCCGCAGCCATCATCAATGCTGCCGTCACAGTCGTTGTCGTACCCATCGAAACAGGTTTGAGCGCTCGGTTCTTGCACCGGTAAAGGCATTTTGGCCTGATACTCAGGCTGTAAATTATGGCATTCCTGCCATTGTCCCTTGGTGCAGGCGGGGAAAACCATCTGGCACATCCCTTTGCCACAGATAATAGCGCCCAGGTCTTGGTCTTCATCGGTTTGACCATCGCAATCGTTGTCCAGCCCATCGCAAGCCTCCACTTCAGCCTGCTTTGAACGACAGGCTTGAATTTTCCCATCTGAACAGGCTTCCGCGGTTTGGCTGCATTCTCCCAGGCCGCAGGTGATCTCTCCCAATTGTTCATCGGTTTGGCCATCACAGTCATTGTCCAAACCATCGCAAATTTCCTTTGTCGGTTCTACAGCCAAAGCAGGACAGACCACGGTTTTTCCATCAACAGAACAGGTATACTTATCCTGGTTTTGGCATTGCCCCTGGCCTATAAAGCAAACCTCTCCTTTTGGAAATTTTTCATCTGTCAATCCGTCACAGTTATTGTCCAGTCCGTCACATATATCTTCGACCGGTGCTGTCTCTCCCTGACATTTATCTTCCCATTTGCCCTGAAGGCATTTTTGCTGTCCTGATTTACATAGACCCTTATTAGAACCGCAGGGCTTAGCACCATCACTAAGGCACAGGCATCCTTCATCCACCGTTCCGTCACAGTCGTTGTCCAGTCCGTCACAATTAGTTTCCTCTTTCTGGTAATTTTTACCATAATCAGAGGCCACACACTTTTGCCAGTTTCCCTGGGTACATTTTTGTTGACTTCCCTGGCAAACTCCCCGGTTCAGATCACATTGGGGAAAAAAGAGATGGTTGTCTGTCAATCCATCACAGTCATCATCCAGCCCATTGCAGATTTCTTTCTTTGAAACACCTTTTAGAGCATTACAGGCAGATTTTTCCAAACTACAGGCAATTATTCCCTCCTGGAGACAGATTCCCAGGCCCTGGCTGCATTTTTCCCCCAGGGAGAATCCCTCATCGGTTTTTCCGTCACAGTCATTGTCAATTGTGTCACAGATCTCGGCAGAACCTTTCTTTTCACCTTGGCATTCACCCCATTTACCCTGGCGGCAATATTGCCGGCCCGCCAGGCAATATCCAGCCTTTAATTGACAGTTTTTAAACAGGTTCTCATCTATCAGCCCATCGCAGTCATTATCCAGATTATCACATATCTCTGTTTCCCCCTCACCCTCTTCCTTACAAGTTGTGGATGATTTATCGCTGCTGCACTCCATTTTTCCATTGGGGCAGGAATCCTCATCTTCTCCGTCACATTTTTTGTTCAGATCAAAGAAGGTTTCATCAGTTTTTCCATCGCAGTTGTTATCCAGACTGTCACACAACTCTACCTGGCCGGGAAAAATGGTGTTCAGAAGGTCATCACAGTCCCCGTCGATTTCTCGAAAATTGTCCCCATCATCGTCAAAAAGGATGGTGTTTTCATCAGTAATGCCATCGCAGTCATTGTCGATTTGGTCCGGTTTTTCTTGAGCACCGGGATGGATGGACGGGTCTTTCTCATTGCAGTCCCCGCCTCCTAAAAAAGCGGGTGCGTGTCCATCGGCATCCAGATCGATTACCGCTCCCTTGCCGCAGCCATACAGCATAAGGGCTAGTAATAAGAGGAGGGAAAAGAGAATGTTGCTTTTATAATTTTGCATTTAATAGTTATAATATTTTAGAAAAAATTGCTTAACAGTACTTATCTCTCATGGTGCCCAGCACTGACCAGGCAACATCACGGGAGGTCTCTCTCTTGGTATATTTTGACCAGGAGATAGCCCGGTTGGCATTCATGCTGGTGGGATAAACATATTGTAAATACATGGGCGAAACTGTGTGATGAATTTGCAGAGATATACTCTCTGGAGTGCGTTCTCGTTCAGTAACATCGCGCAAAAAGCGTCGGGCAGTGGTTTGATCCAGGGGAGTTTTCATGAAAATATTATAATTCATATAGTCGATTATCCGGCGTTCATCCACCTCATTTTTAGCGTTGCGAATACTGCCATTATACAGGGCGTACAATCCTTCGCAAATAATAATATCACCAGGAGAGTAGTTGATTTGATCGACTCGGTCGTGGATGGTAAAATCGTAAACCGGTATCTTGGATGCCTCCTGGTTTGTTAAAGTCTCCAGGGTATCCATATATTCTATCAAGTCCAGGGCATCGGGGTGATCGAAGTTTTTTGCCCGTTTTTCTTCTCCATTTAGTTCATAGCGGAAAATGCAATGAATTGGAAAAAATTTTAAGGGTTTGTAGAAATTATCCATGCTCAGGATTTTGATAGTCAAAGGTTCGAACCATTTTTCCCGCTGGTTGATGGCTTGAATCTCCTCGATTAAGCATCGGGCTAGGCTGGTCTTGCCGGAGCAAGTCCCGCCGCCAATACCCACCAAAAAAGGGGTGGTAACAGAATGGTTTTTATTGGTCATTATATTTCTCCTATATAGAAAGTTTGGTCTTTATATCTTTCAGTACCTGGTAGGGAACTCTTCGGTTGTGTCCCACCACGCCCAGATGCACATCTGGTTTGGCAATACCGTGAAAATCGCTTCCACCACTGGCTAAAATTCTGTTTTTTCGGCAATAGAGAAGAAACTTGTCTTCCCGTTCTTTGGAGTATTGGGAGTAATAAGCCTCCAATCCCATAACCTCTTCTTCAATCAGGCTGTCCAGCACCTTTATTTGCTGGCGAAAGGGCATTTTCCATTGGCCTGGATGGGCAATAATAGGTATGCCTCCCGCTTGGCTGATAGCCTTGAAACCTAGAGCCGAACTCAATTTTTCCCGGTCTGAATAGGCGGGACAACCGTATCCTATCAAGTCATTAAACACCGCTTTTTGGCTCTCAACCTGTCCGGTTTTTACCAGACAAGTGGCGATATGGGGCCTTCCTATAACTTCATTGGTTGAGTAGGAAGCCACATCTGCCATAGATATGTCAAAGCCCAGTTTTTGTAGTTTTTCAACTATTCTCTGGTTGCGTTGATAGCGGGAGTTGACCAGGAAATCCAGGAGTCCGGTGAGGGCGGGGGACAAATAGTCAATATACAACCCCAAAATATGCATTGGTTTAGCTGGATGATCAATACTGATCTCTATTCCTGGCACCACTTCCAGTTTTTTGTCCTGGGCAGCACAAAGAGCCGGCTCTATTCCCATCAGGCAATCGTGATCAGTAATGGCGATGGCGCTTAAACCTTTTTCTACCGCCAGGTTGACCAACTGATCCGGGCTGAAACTACCGTCAGATGCGGTAGTATGGGTATGCAAGTCAATATATGGACAGCTGGGTATTTGCATTTCTTCTCAAAAAGTCAAGAGAACTGTATTAATGGAATATATTAACACAAAAGCGTCATTTTGAAAAAATAGTTTTGCATTTGTCTGCCCCCCTTTTAAAACAAGGTGTTTTCTGGTATTATAACTTTAATTGTTAAAGTTGCCTAAGCAACCAAGATTACTCCCGAGCAGGAAGAAAGCATGCTGTTAAAGGCTGGATTTTCTCTGGAGCGAAGCATGGGGAGCGATTGAAATTTTATCTTGATAACAAGTTAACAGAATCGAGGGGATTATGTTTTCAAAACAGTATTTACAGATAGATGCCCAGCGGGTTGATGGCAATCTAGTCCTTACTGCCCAGGGTTTACTGGCTAAGCAGGTGCAATCCTATTTGACCCGTTTTGCCACTAAACTAAACCGCCGTAAGCCAATCCATACGAAGGGTGACCAATATATTTACAGCCTGGAGGACTATTACCATCCATCAGAGTTGACTCACCGGCTGCTGGAGCGGCAGATAAATAAATGGCTCTTCAACAAAGTTACTCCCACCGCCTGCACTCTGGCTGTCACCTACCATTGTCCTTGTGACTGTATGCACTGCAGTGCTGACAACAAAAAGGACCAGAGTCGTATAGAATTGAGTACTCAAGAGATGGAAAGAGTAATCGATCAAATGCAGGATTTAGGTGCCTATCTTTGTATCTTTACCGGAGGCGAGCCGCTGGTTCGTAAGGATATTTTTCATCTGATAGACTATGTGGACAAAAAACGTTGTTCCTCCACCATTTTTACCTCTGGTGCTCTGCTGACCGATGAAAACGTGGATCGGCTAGTAGATACTGGGCTGCACGGTATTCAGATCTCTTTTGATCATCCTGAACCGGATGAACATGACAAACTTAGAGGGAAAAAGGGACTTTTTGACCTGGCGATAAAAGGGGCCCGGCGTTGCATAGAAAAAGGGATAGTCACTTCTATGGCCACCTATGCATCCAATCGCAAAGTCAATGACGGCAGCATTGAAAAGTTGATCCAACGGGCCTACGAATTTGGTTTTCATCAGATAACCATTTTTGACTATGTACCCACTGGGAGACTTTTTGAAAATTATGATCAGATCCTTACTGAGGAAAATCGAAAATATTTGGTCGAATTGGCCCGGAAATACTCTGAGCAAGAGCGTCTTATGGGGGTCTTTCCTCAATCGCTAGTCAATTCACCCCGAAAAGTTGGCTGTTTTGCCTCTAATACTCAGTTTCACATGACCCCTTATGGCGATATTAACCCCTGTGACTTTACTCCCATTAGTTTTGGCAATATAAGGCAGGATAATTTGGATACTATTTGGGGGAAAATGACTTCTCACGTAGATTTCAACAAGGTTTTTAAAGATGAGCAAGAGCAGCTTAGAGTTGGCGCTGCTGTT
>CAZTWC010000243.1:0-5855 GCA_964617105.1 uncultured Myxococcia bacterium | reverse complement strand
CTTTGGATCAAATTATCAATCTCTTTATGAGAGATCCGGCTTTTGTGGTGCCAACTCAGATCACCCTCCACAAAAGAGACGCCTCTTCCCTTAATGGTATGGCAGATAATGGCGTTGGGTTTTCCTGAATGAATGGGCAGTTGTTTAAAGGTTTTTTCCAGAGCCGAAACATCGTGTCCATCTACTTCTTTAACGGCAAAGTTAAAACTTCTCCATTTATCGGCAAAGGGTTCCAACGGCTGAACTTTATTAACCAAATCGTATGACTGCTGCTTGTTGTAGTCTATTAAAACTGTCAAGTTGTCCAGGCCGTGTTTGCTGGCGCACATGGCTCCTTCCCAAATTGAGCCTTCGTTACATTCGCCATCTCCCAGCAGAATAAAAGTGCGGTAATTTCTCTTTTCATAGCGGCTGTTTATAGCCTGTCCTATGCCAATAGAAAGACCATGTCCCAGGGCGCCGGTAGAAGCCTCAACTCCCGGTATTTTACAGTATTCCGGATGCCCACCCAAAATCCCCTCAGCCTTGCAGAACAGTTGAAGTTCCCTGGAAGGAAAAAATTCTTTTTCCGCCAGCATTGCATATAGAGCCAGGCAGCCGTGTCCTTTGCTTAGGATAAAACGATCTCTATCCTCCCAATCTGGCTGATGGGGGCGGATATTCAGCACTTTGTCATACAAAACTCGGATAATCTCAACCAGAGAGAGGGCTGAACCGATGTGTCCCCTCTGGCTGATCCGTAATATTTCAAAAATATTCTGCCGTATTTTGATTGAACGTTGATCTAAACTGGCCATATCGAGATCCTTTAAATTGTTGTTGTACTGGGCAGTAATTCATAAATTTCTCCCCGGACAACTTGTTTCAATTTGTTTTCCGCTTTTTGTAACTGAAGAAAAATAAATTCCTCCTCTTTAATAGATGGATTGGCATATTTCTTTCGGCCCAGTACCCTGGAACAGCAAAAATTTAATATTAAAAGACACCATTTAGGCCCAACTGGAGCAATAACCTGTTTTAATCGGTTAACCAATAGATCCGAGGCTTTAAGTTCGGTTAAACTCTGAATTACAAATTGAGTTTTCAGTTGATGGCTCAATTCCATTGCCGGATGAAAAAGGAAATCTGCTATCAATTTAGCCTGGTGATCCCAGCCGAAATATTCAAAATCCAAAAATATAATTTGTCCATCTTCCTGCATCAAACAATTGTGAAAGCCAAAATCTGATGGACTTAGGATCATCTCTTTTTTTTCAAACTTTTGATTGAGAGTAATGGGAAAAATCATTTTGGAAACCTGCTGCATAAATTTGCTTTCAACTTTTTCCCACACTGGTTTGAATTTTTTGTCTAAAAATATTTTAATAGGCAAATAATTTTTATCCTCAGGCAATTCCTGCTGAATTCTTAGAAATCTTTTTTTTATGCTGTGCAAATAATCAGAAAAAGAGAGACAACTATCTGAGGCAGCACCAATCTTTTGTGTATGGTTTGTTTTTGACAACAGAGTTAAGTCTCTGATAAAATTTGTTAACTGGCTAACCATATTCTCATTGATTTGATCTGGTTGCAGAATTTTGCCTTCAACAAATTGATACGCGGAAATCTGGTTGGGCAAATTAATAAAAATTGGTTGAGGAACTTTGTGATTGCCATGGTCCCAAAAAAATTTAAATGCCTGATATTCAGTTTTTGCTCTGGGAAAATCCTGACAGTTATCTGACAAATAAAATCTTTTAACCATTATCGAAAAATCATCTTTGAAACTGACTTTAAATAAACGGTTATTACCGCCTTGGTCAAGAGGGCATATAATGCTTACCTTTTTGCCGGTTTCTTCCTCAGCGGTTTTAGCGATTAAATTGATTTCTGACTGAACATTGCTATTGCTTTGTTTAGTCAAAAAATTATCAATATTATTGTTCATACTTTTTCAGATGATGGGTGTCACTATTATATTAATGTTATAGGCGATCTAGAGGTCCAAAATATGTTGAGTTATTTTATCCCAGCAATCAAACTGGATTATAGATGGACTGAAACAATTGAGGCTATTTTTAGTCAATAAGATTTTATAGGTTAAAGATGGGAATCGGGGATCCATAAATATTTCAACCAGATCATCAATAAAAACATGGCATTTGAGTTGTTGTATACGGGCAAGTTTTTCCCTTCTAGTAGATTCAAAAAATATATTTATTCTAGATAGATAGGTATGAAATAGGTTTTGAGATTCTAACCACTCAAGAGCATATTGACGGAGGTTAATATTTTCATCTTGTGCAGGATGAAGGCTTTTATGACTGATAATATAAATCTCATCATCATATTTTTGCCTCGAATAAAGAAACTGAAGGAAACCATCCATGATTGAGGCTTTATTAATTTGGGGGCCATAAACCTGGGCTTGAAGTTTTTGCCATTTGGTCTCACCTTTGTCCAGGCTACGGATAAAATTTCTAATCTCCTCTTTTCCAAAGTTAGCAACCGAAATATCCTGAGGTAGAAATCCCATACTCTTGGAAGTATCTAGAAATACATTATTATAGTCGATTATGGTGTTGTCAAAATCGATACCGATTATCATAATATTTTGCCCATATTTAAATAATCTTTCACGGATTCAGTCCAGGGTCTTAGAGGTTTAATCTTTTTTGAACCTATGGAGGTATTGAGCGGGCGTTTTGCCTTCTCATTCATGGCAAAGTCAGCCGCTTTGGCAGGTACAATGTTTATATCCAACCCTGCAAATTCAAAAAAGGTTTTGACAAATTGAAACATACTTGCCTTACCGCTGTTCTTTAAGTGAAATAGGCCGTATTCCTGGTTGGATTCAACAATTTGATAAATTCCTTTGGCAATATCATCACTAAAGGAGGGATTAGAGATTATGTCATCTACTACTCTCAACTCCTTAGCGCCTTTTTGAGCAAGTTTCAGCATCTTTTCAATAAAGATCTCCCCCTGGTTTTTTCGGGAGCCAAAAAGGATAGGGATCCTGATTAGATAGTATTTGCAGTCAATTGACTGAAGGTGTAGTTCACCCAGATGTTTAGTCATCCCATACATATTTAACGGTAAAGGAAGGTCATCTTCATAGTAATCATCGGTTTTGTTACCGTCAAAAACTGCATCAGTGCTTAGATGGACCAGGCAAATCTCTCTCTCTTTACAGACCGTTGCCAGGTCACAAACCGCTTTACAGTTAAGTTGAGTTGCTAATAGTGAATTTTCAGTGCACTGTTCAGCACCTAAATAGGCGGCAGTATTGATTACCACTTGAGGAGATATCTGATCAAATACACCTTCAATCTGTTTTAAATCTAAAATATCCAATTGCTGGTGGGTTACAAAAACACTATTCCGATGCTCTTTAACTCTTTCCAAAGCACTGCCCACCATGCCAGTAGAACCTATAATCAAATATTTGAGTTGTGTTTTTATCATTATTTAAGCAGAGTGGTAATAAATTTAAACAAAGGCATTGGTTCTACCGACTCTTTGTTGCCCACAATCTGAACAGCCAAAGCGCCCACCGCATTGCCAATAAATCCAATAAGTTCCGGTTCAAATCCAGCAGCAGCACAGGGGGCAGTAACTGACAAAAAGGCATCACCGGCTCCAATAGTATCCACTACTTTAGTGGAGAAAACCGGAATAAATTTATAACCGTTTCCATTCTGGTGAACGGCTGCGCCTCTATGTCCACGGGTGACGGTTAAATATTTACACCTGAGTTCATAGGTGATTTCATCCATTATATCTTTCAAGTCACCATATTTATCATGTTTTGCCAGCCTAATCTCAGGTTCATCGATACAAACATAATCAGCTTTGGGATATTTGGTGATCATATTAAATCCGTGATTGGCACTATTGGTCTGGGTGTTAACCGCCAAAAATTTGGAGTGTCTGCAAAGAGTTTCTACAATTCTGGGGCTAATAAGATCGTGTCCAAAATCGGAAACCAGCACCAAGTCGTATTGCTTAATAACCTCTTTGATATAACTAATCATCTCTTCTTCTATTTTTTCATCCATAGGTTCCTGATCAATGTAGCAGATCTCAAAGAGTTTATTTAAAAAGGCAGCATCCACAAACCGGCGTTTAATCACAGTGTGAACATTGGGATTCTCAAAAAATGTTGCTTTGATGTTGGGCTTTAGATGTTGCCGGATAAATTTTTCCACCCCATTCTTTTTTCCCAAACTAGTTATCAGATCAACTTTATTGCAAAAACCAGCAATATGATTGGCAGTGGCCAGCACCCCCCCGGCAAACTGCTCGTGCCATCTATATTTGGTGGTTATTATGGGATTTTTAGGAGATTTCCCCATAGCCTCACAATAATAGTATTCATCCAGTATTACCTCACCAATAACCAGAACCTTCATATTTGCCAAGGATTTAATTCTTTCAATAATATCATCGCTGGTAAACTTCTCTCTAAAATGATTAAGGAACTGGTTGGTTTTATCTGGATAAACATTAAAATGACGATTAATCAGAGTGCTGGCGCTAAAGGTTATCTCCTCGGTAAAATGCATCCGGCCGCCAAGTTCATTTATCACCTTTTCCTCAATGGCAATCCGTCCGGTAACATCAGCCTCCCTTTTTAAATATTCGCTTCCTTTAGAATAGACATTGGGTTTAATGGCTTTGAGAGTTTCCACTGCCGTGGGCCATTGGTTGATGGCCACAAAATCAACACACTCCAGTGAGGCAATGGTTTCAGCCCTGATAAACTGGTTAAACACCGGGCGCCCCGGCCCTTTAGTGACAAATTTATCAGGAGTCAAAGTCACCATTAAAATGTCACCTTCCCGTTTGGAAGCCTGAAAGTATTTAATGTGTCCTGGATGGACTAGATCAAATTCACCGTGACAGAGGACAACGGTTTTTGCCTGCTGACGAAAAGTTTCACTCAATTGCATCATTTGCTCAACGGTTTTGATCTTGTCTTCCTGTTTTCGCAGTGAATCAAGTTTCTCTCTATTTGGCTGTGAATTTTCCATACCCGCCTCCATTAATCCTTATGTTAGCCGCATTAGTAACTTTATCAAAATTCATCAGAAATATAATCCGCCGTTAACATTTATAGTTTGTGCGGTAATATAGGATGAATCATCGGAAACTAAAAAGGCTGCCACTTTTGCAACCTCTTGAGCAGTTCCCTGACGACCCAGCAAAATCTTCTCTTCCACTCCCAGTCCCTTTGCCGCACCAGCCATCTCAGAAGCGATCAACCCTGGAGATATGGCGTTAACCCGAATCCCCTTTTTAGCAAAGAAGATAGCCATATTTTGGGTAAGGCTAATCAAACCCGCCTTAGACACGGCATAGTGGGTAGTGCGGGGACCGCCGTACTGTCCACTGACTGAGGAGATATTAACAATAGAACCGCCCTTTTTTATTAGTGGAAAACACAGTTGTGAGACTTTAAAGGCACCAGAAAGATTGGTGTTGATAACCAGATCCCAATCACTGTCATCTATTTTGTCAAAATCGTTGGGAAGGTTTATTCCGGCGTTATTAATCAAAAAATCAAGATGGCCAATATGCTTTTTAACCTTGTTAACACATTGTTCAATCGAAGAGCGGGAACATACATCCAGGGTAAAAATAGAGGCTTTTCCTCCATGAGATACAATTTGTTCACTTACTTGTTGCGCCATGATTTTATTGATTTTATAAGTCAGGCATACATGGACACCCCGCTTGGCCAATTCAATAGCGATAGCTTTACCGATACCCCGGCTGGAACCAGTAACCAGGGCCTTTTTATCTGTTAGATTAGTCATATTGTTTTTACTGAGAATTTAAAGAAATTTGATAGAGTTTATTTATTTTCGCAA
>CAZTWC010000242.1:2329-5887 GCA_964617105.1 uncultured Myxococcia bacterium | reverse complement strand
GTTATATTAAAACCCTGTTTAGTCCGGATGTTGAGAGCAATGTTGAAAAAACCAAAATATTTCAACCTCAATCTTCTCCATCAACTCCAGCCCCCGCTCCTGTGCCCATAGCCTCCTTAGCGCATGGATCAGGTGAACAAAACCGCCTCAAGGGAGTTTCCCGAAAGGTGAAGTTTGCTGCCGTGGTACTTCTGCTTATTATTTTCATTTGTTCATTGGTTCTGGTGAAAAGATATTACTCCCGTCAGGCTCCTGCTCCATTGGCGGCTAACTCTGAACTGCAAAATAGGAGATCTAGTAAACAAGAGTCTCTTGCTAATACCACTCCAGACACCGCTATAGCACCCTTACCTGCTAAAGGCAAACCAGACTTACCTGCAGCAGAGAACAATAGAGCATCTGGCGGGTTGAGTCCAACTAGAAATTCTGATATAGTAAAAAGAACGGCAGTTGCTGATAGTAATGTGAAAAGTAGAGATAGATCTCGGGTAAACCTCGGTGTTTCTCAAAATATAAAGAAAATAAAACAGAGAACCAGAAAATCCCCGGCAAAAAGTTATGGGTTTGTTACTATCCAGACCGACCCCTGGACTATAATTTTTATTAATGGAAAAAGAAGGGGTATTACCCCGATAATGGAACTAAAACTCCCCATTGGCAGATATACTTTAGTGCTGGAGAACCGAGAGAAAAAAATCAGAAAAACTAAAAAGATAACCATTGTTAAGGGGAAAACAGTAATAATCAATGAAAACTATCTTCAACAGGAATAAAAATCTTTTCGAAACACCCCCTCCCCTCCCCTCTTGGCCGGTAATGTTTGCCTTTAGATTGATCATCAAATTGGTAATATTACTTTTATTTTTCCAGATTTCATCCTGGACAACACTGGGTTTTGCCCAGGACTCCATGGCGGTTATTGGCTTTAGAGCCCCAAAACAATCTCTGGAAGAGTTAGTTTTAGCCACCGAGTCTTTGGAGAAATCTTTGCAGGCTAATGGCCGTTTTAACATAATGGATCGCCAGTCAATCTCAACTAGACTGGCCAAAGAGAATATTTTTATCGAACTCCCCTTTTCTCTTTCTGACTACCAATCCTACCTTAAAATAATAAGAGATAGTAAAACCGATTTTCTATATCAAGAGAAGAGAGAAGAAACTTTACAGAATCTGCAGCAAGTGATCTCTTACTTACGCCAGCATGCACCTTACTCAGAAAAAAAATGGGAATTAATCTCTATGGCCAGGACTTATCTGGCCTATTTTTTGGTGGCGATTAGAAAAACTTCCTCTGCCAAAAAGATATATTTGGATTTGTTAAAAGCAGATTATCGGCATCCATTTTTTAAAGGTCACAACCCAAATCCCAATGAAAAGCGCTGGTTAAAAAAAGCCAAAATAGCCTTTATTAAAAGTAGAAAAGGCAGACTGAGTTTTGAATCGGAATTGCCCGGATCCCAATTGTATATTGAAGGAAGACAAAGAGGAATATTACCTAAAAGAGTCAAATTGGCCTGTGGAGATTATCATATTCAGGTTCGTAAAGGGGATCTGTTTTCCTGGCCCAGAATAATTAATCCTTGCCAAAAAGGCCAAAAAGGCCAAAAAGGCCAAAAAGACAGTAAAAATTTGCATAAGATCCGTTTTGACCTGAGTTTTGAGGGGCAAGTGATCCCTGGTAAGGATATTCTTTTCTCTTTGTCCAAGGGGAACAGTAGAGAGGAAAATATAGAAAAATTTAGTGATGTCCAAAATATGGAACTATTGAAGCAAAAAATGGTTAATTTGTCTTCAAAATATGGTCGAATTATCGATGCCAGTTCTATTGTTGCTCTGTTTTTTACCAACAACAGTAAAAAGGAAAGATTTGTGGGAGTATTTATGGTGGATGTTAATTCCAACACTGTTTTATTAAAGGGTTTTATCCCCCTTCGGCCGGGTGTTTCAGTTAACCAATACTTTCCTGCCCTGGCCAACTATTTTAGCAGCGGAAATTTACAGTTTCCTATTAACGATCGCCCTCAATTGACCAACCCAGAGAATATGTTTTTACTTAATGAAAATAATACTTTGAATTCAAGTGCAGATAGCGGAAAGGATAAAAATCTGTCCCACATGCTAAATAATCAGGTTGAAGACAATGCCCATATATCGTCGAAGAAATGGTATAAATCTGTCTGGTTTTGGAGTGTGGTGGGTGGAGTTGTTACCACTTCTGCTCTTTCCTATTATTTCTTGACCCAAGAAGATGAGGTCAGAAAAATTCAGGTAAAAATAAAAGTGCCACACCCCGCTTATGGCAGGTATTAAAAATATTATGCAGACATTAAAAATAGGTATGATTCAAGAAAAATCGGTTAGAAATTTATTAACACCAGTAAAAATTGTTGTTTCCATTATTCTATCAAAAATAAATTTGGTATGGAAACTTATGGTTTTGCCTATGGTTTTATTTTGCCCTAATTGCCACCAATCTCAGGACAACCAACTGATCATAAATTTAAAATCAACTTTTTATAATGATTGCCAAATTGACAGTCTTAGCGCCAAACTTGAGATAGAGGGTGATAGTGTTTATGATTGCCAGGCCAACGTCAATAGTGATGAGATTATTTGCTATGTTCCTGCCCGGGATGAATCCATAATAATCTTGACATATTTTATTAAAGATTATGATCAGAGCGGTGATTTGCCCCTGGTAATAATAAAGAAAAAGGTCAATTTGTCTTCGGAAATTCCTGAAGGCGGAGTGTTTGAAATTGATTTTGGCGACCAAATTCATCTACAAGAGATCTACCCAGATGATGATGGCGATAAGGTGCCCAATTTTTGGGAAGAATGTCAGGGTTACAAGAGTAGAAATGCCACCAGTGCCCCCAAAGAGATATGCGATGGGCACGATAATACTGGCGATGGACAAACCGATTTAGTTGGCGGACAGAAAGTTTGTCAATAGTCGGAATTATAATTCAATCCAGCATTGAAATCCCGTGAATTATTTCCGTTCTTACAGGAGAAGTTGATGTTACCATTTTTTACAGGAGTAAAGAGTAAAAGGAACAACCAAAAGATTTTGGGGGGATTGCTGCTGGTTTTTCTGTTGGCTGTGTGTGTATATATTTTATCTTGTGGAGGTAAAGGGAGTTCTAAATCGGAAATTGTAACTCTGGGGGGAGATACCGAGGGAAAGGTTAATGTTACGTTTTTTATCACCGGCCCGGTTGCAGGCGCTAAGGTGGCGGTCAAAGACAAAGATGGTGGCAAATTAGGGGTTTGTACCACCAATGGGGCTGGCCAATGCACCATAATTACTGGAATTCACCAGGGTTATGTTCTGCTGGAGGCATCAGAAGGTGAGTTTAGCGACTTGGATAGTGGCAGCAGAGTTACCAATACCACCCGGTTTCGCAGTTTTCTACGCTATATCAAACCCGGAGATCAGATATCTATAAATGTAACTCCAATAACTTCTCTGGCTCAAACCTTAAATTCAATTGGCAAAGTAGACTATACTCTTATCAATGAACATTTGGGTGAGTTTGATCACTTTACTGCACC
>CAZTWC010000242.1:0-2319 GCA_964617105.1 uncultured Myxococcia bacterium | reverse complement strand
CCTTTGGCAATACCAGAGGTGGACAGCGCCACCGGTTTATACCAAATCTCCACCATTACCGAATTACCTGGTAAAATATTGTTGATATACGGTGGATTAAGCCGATTGGCCACCAACCTTCAAATCCCGGTTATTACTTTAATGGATAAATTAAACCTTGATCTGGGCGACAATCTGTTTGACGGACTCGATGTTAACGGTAAACAGATATTGATAGTAGGGAATAATTTTTTAACTGATAAAACCTTGCGCAAAGATTTGGGGTTGGCAATAAAACTTTTTTTCCGCCAAAAAATTGGTTTGACTAAACCAGAAGAGATCAAAGCGGTTGATCAATTGGTAAAATTTCTAACCGAGAACGGATCTGCCATTTTTCCTCAGCACATTGAGGCCAAAATAGATCAAACCCCTCCAGTAGTAAAAATTACCAATCCCCAAAAAGATGTTATTGTATCAAAAGTAATAAAAATCGAAGCCCATGCCACTGAAGATGACAACCATATTGATAAAATTGAGATAATAAAACCGCCAATAACCAATGCTAGTCCGACTTTATCCGGCAAAACCGCCTCAATTTCTGCTTTATTCGATACCCAGAGTCTTAAAGATCCTGAGGGGGATATCACTATTCGAGTTCAGGCCAAAAATCTATACGACAAAACCGGGACCGATACCATAACGGTAAAATATGACAATAAACCTCCAGTCATTAGCCTGGAGCCAGTCAGTGTAAAGCATGGAGATATTGTTAACCAGGATTTTAAAATAAAAGCAAAATGTGAAGACACTTCCGGGATTTTGGAATTAAAAATT
Source organism: uncultured Myxococcia bacterium (assembly GCA_964617105.1). Taxonomy (GTDB): domain Bacteria; phylum CAZTWC01; class CAZTWC01; order CAZTWC01; family CAZTWC01; genus CAZTWC01. The sequence continues at coordinate 1,506 of CAZTWC010000242.1, read as the reverse complement.
GAGGGTAATGATGTTATGGGCCTGCCAGATCAAGATCCCAAGGCAGAAATTTTTCAGGCCACCTTTAATACCGCCAGTATTAAGACTCGACAAAATATAAACTTTCATTTTATTGCCAAAGATGTGCACGGCAATGTGTCCCGTTTTCCGGAAACTGGTGAAATTTCGGTGCTGGTAAATAAAGATGCCCCGACTATCAATTTATTTATCCGGGATGCTTATGATAAGGATACGATTCTTAAAGATCAGCAGAAAGTGGCTGGGATAGTTAAAATAATCGTCAAAGCCTTTGACCCAGACGGTCTAAGTAATGATTTTATCTTGAAAATAGATGACAAAGCGGTTTCAGCAATTGGTCAAGGAGGAGAGTATAAATATATATGGGATACTACCCAGATTCCGGATGGAGATTATGAAATATTTACTAAAATATCTGACATTACCGGTAATGAGGGGAAAAAAAATATCACCATAAAAGTGGACAACCAACCACCTATAAACATATCAGGCGTTGTATCAGTGGGTAAACCTATGCAGTGCGAGAAATTGGAAATTTGGGATTATACCAATGGGCAATTATCCAGCCAGGCCATTTATGAAAGTAATACCACCTCCTCGGCGTGCAACCCTGATGGAAGCTTTAGTTTTCAGGTTGAACTGGATAACCTGAAAGATGCTTCCCTGCTGTTTAAAATTTATGGTGGGAACTCTCAATTTGCTGATCCATCTTCAAGACCGCCCGGTACTATCATAAAATTCACTTCTGATGACAAATTGTTTCGGATGGTAAAAACTTTTAGCAGTGGCAGTGGTGATCTGAGTGGAATCTCAATTAACCTGTTAACCACCCTCTCCTATTATTTGGTTGATAACCATCTGAAAACTTTAACAGGGTTTAATTTAGTTTCTGCTATAGACAAATCTAGAAAACTTTTGGGAGCCCAATATAGAAGAATTCCATTCATAGATATTACCGGACCAGTGTTTGATTTTACCAAAGGACCTGGAATTGGGGGCAACAGTTTATCTGATAGTGAACTATTGGGCTTAGCCAACTTATCCTTACATACTTTGGCCAGTAAAATTTCTAAAGATGCGGGGTTGGAAACGAGCAAAACTTATACTGCCTTGACTCTGGTGAATAATCTGGCTCAAGATTTGAAGGATGGAATTTATAACGGTAAAGAAAATGGTAATGAAATTAAACCAACTCCAACCTCAATCTATACTCTTAATCCCAATACCACCAGGATCGATTTAATCTATCCTCTGGATGATTTTATTCTTGACTCAGATCCTCAAACTGGCCGTAACAAAAGCGGCTATGACAGCGCCACCCTGATCCCCACCTACAATATAATCTCCACCTATGACTGTGAACTATATCCCCCTGATGCTCCGGTTAAAACTTATGATCGCAAAGGACCGGAAATCAAAATTGATAAGCCTATAGATAGTCAAATCTATCGCGGTAAGGAGGTGGAACTCTATGCCACGGCAAACGAT
>CAZTWC010000241.1:0-5904 GCA_964617105.1 uncultured Myxococcia bacterium | reverse complement strand
TCCCATCCGAACCGGTACCTATCAATGTATCCACTTTTGATGAGAATTACCAACCTGTCCAGGGGATCGATCTGGAGATAAATATCCTTACTCCAAAGGGAAAGGTTGAAAAACAAAAGGGCGTTACCGGGGTGGGCGGAAATTTTTCCTTTACTTTCAATCCCCCCAACCCGGGTGGGTATCAGGTTGAGATTAGCGCCCATAAACAGGATTTGTCTCTGGGTAAAACTCAGGAGGTGGTGTTGGTAAAAAGGTATAACCGGGAGATGGAAAATTTAAAAGGGATGCCTGAATTGCTGCAGAAAATTGCCGACCTAACAGGGGGACAATATATTGCTTTGCCCTCTGGTTCCTGGTTTGATTTTACCGGAGTGAAAGGGAAGGCTGTGAAGTTTGACAAAAAAAAGATTTTGCCCCTCTGGAACCTGGAGATATTTTTATATATAATAATTTTTCTTTTATGTGCTGAGTGGTTTTTAAGGAGGCGCTGGGGTTATCAATGAACCAACAATTGTTAAAAATATTATCGGAAAAAGAGATTATCCCCGGGAAAAAAATGGATGAGAGTATTATCCGGCAATTTTTTACCCTGTTTGAAAAATATAAACAGAATCGGGATTTGGCTATTCCGTGGGAACAAGTAAAGCCGCCGCCCCCCAACCGGGTAATTTCTCTGGAAAATCTTCTGACTGAGCCCAAATATACCCAGTATAGGCAAAAGGGGATAAAACATCTATCCCAATTGGTTATTGTCAAGTTGAACGGTGGATTGGGAACCTCCATGGGGTGCAGGTTTGCTAAAAACCTGATACCGATTAAAGGTGAGTTGAATTTTTTCGACTTAATGGCCCGGCAAGTGGAACAACTAAACCAGGAATTTGGTGTTCAGATACCACTGATTTTTATGAGTAGTTATAGTACTCACCTGGAATCAATCAACTATCTGAAAAAATATGGTATTTCCTTGAGGGGAAAACCGGGGCCAGATGGGGATTATTTGGACCAGGATTTTATCCAAAATATGTTTCCCCGCCTTGATGTCAGTACCAATTTGCCTCTTGATTTTGTTGAGCAAGAGTTAAACTGGTACCCGCCCGGTCATGGCGATATCTACAACGCTTTAGGTGATCTTCTACCTAGGTTGTTGAAAAATGGTTATCAATATTTGTTTGTTTCCAACGGCGATAATCTTGGTGCTACGGTAGAGCCTGCTATATTGGGTTACTTTGCCCATGCCGACCTGGCCTATTGTTCTGAGACCACCCGGCGGACACCAAAAGATGTCAAGGGGGGATCGTTTATTCTAAACCAGGCTACCGGCAGGCTGGAGTTGCTGGAAAAACCGTTGCTGGAAAAAGGGCGTGAGAGGGAATACGCTGATACGGAGAAATATCGTTACTTCAATACCAATAGTCTTTGGCTGGACCTGGTCAAGTTGGAAAAAAACGGGTTGAATCCCGCCGATTTACCTTTAATCGCCAATATTAAAAAAGTTGAGGGGGTAGTTTCAGATATAAACGGCAACGAAGATAAAGATTTGGCGGTCAGGGAGTGTGTTCAACTGGAAACCGCTATGGCTACCGCCATCAGGCAGTTTGAGGAGAGCGCTATCATAGATGTGCCCAGGACCCGTTTTTATCCGGTTAAATACAACTCCGATTTGCTGCTGAACCAGAGTGATTATACGGTGTTATCAGGAGTATTGAAGGAAAAAATAGTTTTAAATCCGGCTCGTGAAAAACCGGAGGTGATACCTGATGTGGATCTGGACCCGGTTTTTTTCGCCTCGTTAGAGGAATATAACCTTCGGGTTACAGAAGCGCCATCTTTGGTTAACCTGGATAAACTAACAGTCAGGGGCCGGGTGATGTTTTCCGATAGAATAACCTTGAGAGGAGAGGTGGCCATCATCAATCAATTGGAAGATGAGAAAAAGGAGTTGCTTTTAGGAGCGGAGATGCTGCTTGAAGATGTGGAGGTTGTGGTTAGCAGGGAGATGTGGTTAATATGCCGTTTTGTGAGTAAAAGGGGTAAAATCGATTCTCTGGTAAAATTGATAAATTTAAACAAACATTTGAAACTTATTGATGTTAGGATCGATCATTAGAGTTATTGGTGGTGTTCAAGTTATGTTATTCAAGCAGGAAGATTTAGGAAAAAAGCCGATTAATTACCTGTTCCAGCGGCAGGCGCCTCTGGTTTTGGAGGTGGGGTGTGGTCACGGTCACAGCCTTATCGGTTGGGCTCAACGAAATCCAGGCCTTAACGTGGTGGGTATCGAGATGACTGAAAAGTATGCAGGTCACGCTGCCCGCAGACTTGATAAGCGCCGGATGCCTAATGCAGTGGTTATCCAGGGAGATGCAACTGCTATTGTGGCTAACAATTGCCTGGTTGAATCGGTGGCCTGGATAGTGATAAATTTTCCTGATCCCTGGTGGAAGAGTTACCACCACAAAAGGCGGTTGGTAAACACCCATTTTGCCGCTTCCACAATCCGGTGTCTGTTAAAGGGTGGCCGCATCTTCTGCCAGAGTGATGTTTTTAAGTTGATTATTGATATCATGGCGGTGTTGGAAAGCCAGCCTCAACTGCACAACCCGGCCGGTTTTTTTTGCTTTTATAAAAACGGTAACCACTTTTGGCCTAGCAGCCTGAGGGAGAGCAAGTCGGAATTAGATGGAATAGATATCTTTCGGGTGATGTTGATAAAAAAAGTTGGCAGAGCCAGTTAGATCTGTTCTTCCAGCCATTTTTCCATCAACTCAAATACCTGCTCCTTGCCGGTTTCGTTAAATATTTCGTGGAAAAAATTGTCGAATTCCTGCCACTTTTTATTCTTAGACCCGATCTGTTCAAAAGTCCGCCTGGAATCCTCTTTGTCCACCACCCGGTCGGCTCCTGCCTGCATTACCAACACTGGTAGCCCGATTTTTCCCGCTTCTTCTATTGCCAGTTGTTGATTGGTCACGGTTTCGGTAAACCAGCGGGCAGTGGCGATTTTCACTACCAGAGGATCGGAGTCGTAGGCTTTAACCACCTCTGGATCGTGGGATAAATATTTCGAGGGTACACCTGCAGGCATGGTCAGTCCCGGAAGAATTTTGGACATCAGATTACCTAAAATCACCTTATAAGCCGGTACTTTCATGGAGAGCCCTATAAAGGGTGATGAACAAATAAGCCCTTTCAATTTAGAAGTATCGTATTTTTGGCAGTAGCGCAAAACGATTAATCCGCCTAGCGAGTGTCCCAGTAAAATCAGGGGAGTTTCTGGGCCAATTTGATCTCGAACCAGTTCCAAGAAGAATTTAACGTCCTCTAAATATTGAGAAAAACTGAGGATATGGCCTCGTTTCCCGGCTGATTCACCGTGTCCTCTTAAGTCAAAGGTAAAAATTTGATAGCCCCGGGGGAGGAAATAATCCGCCAAAAATTGGTAGCGTCCGCCGTGCTCTCCGTAACCGTGCACCACTGCCAGGCAGGCTTTAATTTTTTTATCTCCCTGCTCATTTTTATAGATATGGTAACGGAGATTCAGTCCATCGGGGGAACAAAAATTGTTCTTGGATAATTGCATATTCTGCTCCTTGGTGTATGTGTATAGGCGTTTTTAAAAAAAATATTAACTTGCTACAACAATTATGGCAAGTGAATTTCAAAAATCCTTTTTATAGTACCAAAAAACTGGTATATTTCTATGGGTACGCCCATTTATTGGAGGGAAAACTTGACACGCCAGGAATTTTTAACCGGGGGGAAACTGTTTCTTCCCGGGGTAATTGTAGCTTTATTATTATTATCAGGATGTGGCCAGGATGACGGTGCCACTTCCGGAGAATACTGTGCCTTCTCCTTTCTCAACCCTGGTTTGACTTGCCCGCAAAATACCCCTTTGCCAGATAGAGTAAAAATTGAGGGTGAGGTGAAAAACGAGCATGGGGATTCAGTCTGTGCCCTGGAGGCTTTAGCCCTTAACCAGCCGCTGAATGGAATTTGTCGGATCCCATGCGCCAACAAATACCGACTTAAATTGACCTATTTTCAGGAAAATGGTAATAAAGATAAAACCAGGTTGATTTTGACCGAATATGTGAAAGAGGATTTACAACCGGGATTACAGGCAGGATTCAGAACTCTCTATTCTTTTACCCGCAACCAGGCCAATAGTGATTTTGACCAGGATAGCGATGGGATAAACAATCTGCAAGAAGCCTGCCAATAGATAATACCTATACCTAACATAAGGATTGTATAAAGGATTGATTATATGCTGGACTGGATAATTAAAGGTGGGTTGGTGATGATTCCCATCATTCTGTTTTCTATAATAGCCCTGGCTATTTTTATGGAAAGGCTATGGAGTTTGCAGATTTACAAAATAGTTCCGCCCCAATTTATTGAGCGAATAAAACAGTTAGTTCAGGGAAGAAAGATATCAGAAGCCCTGGTACTCTGCCAGGACAATCCTTCATCTATTGCCCGAGTCTATTATAGCGCTATAAAAGCGATAAATAGAAAACGAAATGATATTAAAATTACGGTAGAGGAGGTGGGCCGCCAGGAGGGCGCCGGTCTGGAGCGGTTTCTGGGCATGCTGAGCACCATTGCCAGTATCAGTCCACTGCTAGGATTGCTGGGAACTGTAATCGGCATGATTTCGGTGTTTAAAAAGATCACTACTGAGGGGGTGGGCGACCCGCGTATTTTGGCCAACGGTATCTGGGAGGCGTTGATTACTACCGCTGCCGGCTTGATAGTGGCAATCCCTGCCTATATCGCTTTTCGATACCTCCAGTCTAAGTGTCACCGTCTGCTCCTCAAAATGGAGGAGGAGGCGATTAGTTTAATTGAATTGATAAAAGACAGCCATGAACTTCAGCCGAAACCATAAATCGGACACAGATGTCAAAATAGAGTTAACTTCCCTTATTGACGTTATGTTTTTGTTGTTGATATTCTTTTTGATCACCACTACTTTTGTTACCAACCAGGGGATTCAGGTACAACTTCCCCGGGCGTCTGCCGGCGCCATATCGGAACAACCGGTGGACTTTACCATTACTGTGGATCAATACGGCCAACTATTTTTTGAAAATGAAAAATATACCCAGGAATCTTTGGCCGATAAATTAAAAAATGCATTTAAAGAAAACATAGATTTAATTGTTATAATTCAGGCGGACGAAGAGGCTCAGCACGGTATCATTGTCGGTTTATTGGATATGGCTAAAAATATAGGTATAGAGCGGCTGGCCATCGCTACTGCTGCCGAAGAGTAAGGTAGTTTTAATAGGTGAATTTATGAAGTGGAAATACCTCTTGCTGGTTATATTGAGTATCGGTCTTTTATATCTGGCTCTGATGGATGTTAACCTGGATGATATCAAGGATAATTTTTCAAAAATCGTAAAGAGTTACAACCTGTTATTGATGGTGTTTATCTATTTTGTTATTCTTTTTATCCGGGCCTATAGATGGGGGTTGCTGTTATCGGGGAGCAAACTGAGCTATAATCATCTATTCAAAATAAATACCGTGGGCATGTTTATGGTTATCGCCCTGCCTCTACGGCTGGGAGAGTTGTACCGACCGGTGCTTTTGAACCGGGATCTAAAGGTGGATATGGGAGAGGGGATGGCCTCTATTTTTCTGGAGCGTTTTATTGACCTCTTTTTTCTGCTGTTGATCCTGCTTATCTATTTTTTAACTGGAGATCATGGCCAGACCACTTTGCCTTTTTTATCGGTAAAATTTCAGACCCTGGCCTATAGTACCGCCCTGTTTGTAGGCTCTGTTTTGCTGGGAATTATTTTTTTGGTGTTGTTCAGGGAAAGGTTTATTCGGCTGATTGAACCAGTTTTACGGTTATTGCCCGAAATTATTCATGATTGGGCCGGCAAC
>CAZTWC010000240.1:223-5956 GCA_964617105.1 uncultured Myxococcia bacterium | reverse complement strand
TTTTCTCCATACTACTACTTCAGCCTCGATTTTACCGCTATCACCCCCTTTAACCTGGATTCTAAATCGGATGGACTTTTTAAAAATATTGTGGATATTAACGTAGGGGCAGAATTTCATCTCCCCTTCTAGTTTTTAACTGTTTTCTGACTTTAAACTTCATTTCTGCCCTTACCGAGAGGTGTTTAATGGCTCTGAAAGTGAAATTTAAACCGATCTTATTCTTCTTCATTTTGCATTTTGTTTTCGGTCTGACATTAGAAAAAAATGCTCTGGCCATTAGCGAAGAAAACTACTTGCCCGTATACAAAAAGACTGTATTACCTTATTACCATTCCCAGGGGAAATTTTGGTTTTTTAAAGGGGAAAAGAATATTTTCTTGTGGCATGCAAAATTTTTTCGCCCGGAAGCCAAAAATGCCATCATTATTTTGCCGGGCCGCACAGAACCGCTGATAAAATACGCCGAATGGGTTTATGACCTCAGAGATTCAGGATACTCCATCTATTTGATGAACCATCGTGGTCAGGGGCGGTCGGGCCGTATTATCAAAGACCGGAAAAAGGGATATGTGGAAGATTTCAACTACTATGTGGAAGACCTTAATTCATTTATAAAGAAAGTGGTAAAAAAGGAAAAAAATTATCAAAATATTTTTCTGATAGCGCACTCCATGGGAGGCGCCATTGCCGTGCTGTTTGCCCAAAAATATCCCCAGGCTGTTGACGCTATAGCTTTAAGTGCGCCCATGCTCCATATCGATACCGGCGGCCTGCCGGAATTTATTGCCCAAACCATAACCGCAGCTTTCATCTATATTGGTAAAGGGGATAGTTACGTGCCGGGCGGTAGTGCCAAGATAGAGATCGTGCCCTTCGAACAAAATGATGTTACCACCAGTTTTGCCCGCCACCAAATGAACATGATATATAAAAGAAATAAACAACTTGCCCTGGCGGCAGTAACCAATCAATGGTTAAAGGAATCGGTGGAAGGCACCTGGCGAGCCCTGAAGAACGCTAAGAAATTGACGATACCAACTCTATGTTTACAGGCTCAACAGGATCGAATAATAGAGAGATGGCGGCAAGAGAAAATCTGCTCTTTAGCCCAAAACTGCACTCTGCTGCAAGTAACCGGCTCCCGCCACGAAATTCTGATGGAAAAGGATGAGATCCGAGACCCGATCAAGAAAAAGATACTCAACTTTTTCAAACAACATAGTAACCCATAACTGTTATCTATTTAACTTATGAAAAATATGAAAAACCTAATATTGCCGGTATTGCACTGGACACTGTGGTTATTTTCTATCTTTGCTCTTTTACCGCATCAGGGATTCGCTTTTGAAACCATAAAAACGACTTCGGGCAAAAATATTAGATGGTATAGAAGCAGCCTCCCGGTACCCTATTTTATTAATGCTTCTGGCTCCGCCGATATTAGTGGAAACGCTGATATCCAGGCGGTGAAAGACTCTTTTAATTCCTGGCAAAAAGTCCCTTGCTCATATCTCGCTTTTGATTACCGCGGCACCACCAGTATGTCAACCACCGGCAACGACAATGTAAACCTGGTTGTCTGGCGAGAAAATAACTGGCCCCCCCAATTTGGCGCTTCTGCCATAGGAGTCACCACCCCAATACACAATAGCGTCAACGGCCAGATTCTTGATGCTGATATCCAGTTCAATGGCCAAAACTATACCTGGACTACCAGCCCATCTATGCGGGTAGGTTCAGGAAACACCATGGATGTATCTAATATCGCCACCCACGAAATCGGCCACTTACTGGGACTGGATCACCCTCCCATCGCCGCGGCAACCATGTATTATGCTTCTCCGGCCAACTCCATTAAAAGCCGCACCCTCCACCAGGACGACATGGCAGGTATATGTTACCTCTATCCCGCCAATCCGGGCGGCCTTGGAACTCCATGCGAGAGTGTATCCAATTGCAACCAGGGATTGTGCCTGCAAACCGATCAGGGCCGGTACTGTTCAAAAAGTTGCTCCATTGGAGGCAGCGACTGCCCCAATGGATACCACTGTAAAGGAACCGGCCTGAGCCAGCCGTCAAATGCCTGTTTTATTGGCGAACCAGAAGCCAAAATCGGGCAGGATTGCTCCGATGCTTCTTGTGAAAAAGGGCTGACCTGTGTTAACAATGCCAATGACAAGCCTGTTTGTTTTCGTTCCTGTAACCCTCAATCACCGGTTTGTCCTACTGGTGACAGTTGTCATTCCTTAAAAAACAGCGAAGGAAAAGTCCAGGGAGGAATATGTATCAAATCTTCCGGCGAAGGGGGAATATGCGGACAACAAACCTCCTGTGACCAGGGATTGGTTTGCCTGATTTTAACCCAGGGGTCCGAAAGCGGCACCTGCCATAAGGAGTGTGATCCGCAACAAACATCTCCATGCGGTGCGGAAAAGATATGCCTGGATTTGAAAGAGGGCCAGGGTGCCTGCTTCAACGCATCATCAGAGGGTGAGCCCTGTGGTAAATCCACAGCCTGCCAAAAAGATCATATATGTTTAGTGCAAAAAGCCGGGGAGGACAACGGTATCTGTTTCAAATCCTGCCAGCCCGGTCCATCTACGGGACAGTGCCTGTCCACGCAGATCTGCCTGGAATTATCATCCCCGGGCCAGGGAGTATGTTACCTGGCCGCTGATGAAAACGAAATTTGCGGCAAAGGGGTGGCCTGCAATAGTAATCTGGTCTGCCTGATCCTGGCCCTGGGCGATTCCACCGGCTATTGCAAGCGCAAATGCGAACCATCTAATCCCACCTCCTGTAAAAGCGGAGAAAGATGTACCGCCCTTTCTAACGGAGGCGCCTGCCTGCCCAATCCCCGCCAACAGGGTGAATTTTGCGACAAACTCCATTCCTGCAGCAGTTCTCTTATCTGTTATTCCCATCTGGGAGCCCGGTCCATCTGTTACCGCACCTGCAATTCCAATGATATTCACTCCTGCGGTGCTGGCTTTACCTGTATGCCCACCAATTTTCTGGGCTCAGGTTACTGTTTGGAAAAGCCCAAGAGCAATGATGGCGGTTTTGATTACGATGGTGGAACGAATGATGATCAAGGTTCTATAACTGACAACGGAAACCTTCAAAATGACAATGGATACCAGGACGAAAACCTTCAAGACCACAACCAGAATGATACCACCGGCGGCAGTGGAACCTTGGATGGCGGCTCCCTGGATGGCGATGGACAAATCATTCAGGAAGAGCAAAATAACACTGACAATCAAACCAACGGTGGCGCCATGGGAGAGACATCAAGCAACAAAGTAACCAAAGCGACCGAGGGAGAGAGATGCTGGTCAGGGCAACCCTGCCAGAAAGAGATGCTCTGTCATTACCAATACGGTGCCAATACCGGTACCTGCTACCGGCTCTGCCAACCAGGGCTAATAAATACCTGCCCGAACAATTACCTCTGTCGCGACCTTGGTCACAGCACTGGAATTTGCCTAAAGAAGGAAAACCAGGAGGAGACAGGAACCCAATCGGGCGATAACAAAGGTGACGGCCCCAATTCCAATCACCCTGACTCGCCTGACTCGAATGAAACCTTTCTTCTGGAAAACAAATCCCAATGCGCCTGTTCCACAATTGAGGCAAAACCGGGACAAAAAACCGAAGATATCCTGATGGTGATCGCGATATTATCGCTATTGATGCTCATTAAATCGAGTTGGAGGAGATGCATCCGTAGACAACTCAGAATTTGGAGGCGCTTCACCAGCTAGGCGCTGGCTCAAAAATTACCGCAGTCGTATGAATAATACGTCGAGGACAATTTTTGAGCCAGCAACAACGCTGGTGAAGATGCATCCGAATTCTCAACAGATAAGTACGAGGTTATTGACCTGTCATCTTAAAGATCTCTTCTATAAGTAAAAAAGAATCCATAGGAAAACCAAGGTGAGTAATGCGCTGAGCGCCTCTAAAATGGCCGGCTTCTTCTGAGGTCAGGTTTATCAGCATTAAATTGGGTATTTTCGCTACAAACTGGGCCATCTTTTCCATCTCCAGTTTAGCCCGCTCCTCTTGAACAATAACGGAAAAATCCAATATGATCATATCATAGGAACCAGATTCTATAAACCATCCCTGGCAGTCACGCAAATCAAGAATGCGCACCGAAAATCCCAGGGCGCTCAGCATTATCTCTACACCAGACAAGGGATGACTGCTGTCATTCCCGAGCAAAATCGTGGTTTGAGAACGATCTGTCTCTTTATCAAAATATTTGACGTAATAGTGAGAAGAATCATACTCACTACTTTCAAAATTGTGTACAAAACTTTTCATGTCCTGCAAGTAACGATTAGAACTTTCCAGCAAAGTAATAATACTCTCCCGTTTTTGTCCCAGCAATTGGCAGCATTGGCGAGGTATGGACACCAAATTGTTGTTGCCACTATAACCTAACAGGCTATACTTGGCCAACTGGTTAGCCATTGCCACTACCATGGAGATTTTCTTCCTGGTTTCATCGCCCTGGGCCATTATCTTATCCATGGGGAGGTGGTGGTCTGCCGTGCTATCCACCAGTTTAGTCGGCAGCTGCCAATTCTCCAACAATTTACCACCAACCAAAGCATGATCCATTCCGTAAATATGCACCTCCACCTGATGAAGTGGTATTTTTTCTTCTATACCTGCCAGGCACACCTGGTCATAATCATCTTTTAGATATTGATTCATAGCGGTTTTGCCAACGTCGTGAAGCAGACCATGCACAAACAGTTCATCAGGATTATCAAGACCGGCATCAACAGCTAAGTTTTGGCTCAAAATCGCTACGGCCAGGCAATGTTCCCAAAACAGACCTCGATCAATAGCCATTGGTGAATGACTTGGCCTCAATAAAGAGAGAGATAAAAGACCCGTGAAAAGACTCTTGGTTCCTTCAAAACCAAGAAAAACCAGGGCGCGATGGATTTCGGTTATCTTCTTGGCCAGGCTGTAAAAAGGGGAGTTTATCACTTTTAGTACCAGGGCGCTCAATGCCTGGTCCGACTCTATTATTGCCGCCATCTCTGAAAAATCGGTTTCCTCCGATTCAATCAACTCCAGAGTCCTGGTGGCGATAAAAGATACTGTGCTCAACTCTTTGGAGGATTTCAATAGTTTTTCCAGGTCAAATTGCTCCTCTCCATCCTCCTTTAAATCTTCTTTTTCTGGGGCGTGCTCATCTCTTTGCACTTTCAATTCCGCCACGTCATTCAAACGCATGGCTAGCAATTTTAAGTCCAAAGGTTTTAGTAGAATCTGTTTGACACCACTTCGAACCATCTGGGCAACCAGTTGCTTATCCACCTTACCGGTCATTATGAACCTGGGGATATCTTTATAGATACTGCCTTCCATTTTCAAACAGTAATCAAGCCCCTGTTGCCCGTCAATATCCTGGTCAACTAAGATTACACCTGCCCTTTCCTTCTCCAATTGTTTAAACAATCCCTCCATGGTGGGACAAAAAATAAGGCTGTAATGATACTCTTGCAGATCTGTTTTCATATTGACAAACAGATTTAGATCTTTGGAAAATAAAATTACAGTTCCCATGGAGGATTAACTATTCCTTTCAACCCGGGATTGAAACCCCGGGAATTCTTTTCGTTTTTAAAATATCTTGACTATTTCCCTGGTTATTATACATTAATTTCACTGTACTCCTAACAAAATTCAACAATTGATTATATA
>CAZTWC010000240.1:0-213 GCA_964617105.1 uncultured Myxococcia bacterium | reverse complement strand
GTCAATGACTATGGCCAAAACCAACGCCACCGGAAAATTTGGGAAATACACCCTGCTGGAAAAACTGGCCGTAGGAGGTATGGCAGAAATATTCCTGGGCCAACAAGCCGGGCTGGAGGGATTTGAAAAAACCATAGTAATCAAAAGAATTAGACCTCACCTGTCTGACCAAAAAAACTTTGTGCAGATGTTTTTACACGAAGGCAGGCTAGC
>CAZTWC010000239.1:0-6013 GCA_964617105.1 uncultured Myxococcia bacterium | reverse complement strand
GCCAATTTCGGGCCTCTTTTTCTAACAAACCCAGAGATTTCGATTATCTCAACCTTTTTCCTTATAGTCTACGGCTCAACTATTCTTTTAAAGACCACTGGGAGTTGGGGTTTAGCAACACCCTGTATTTTTTAGGCAATGATTATCATACGTTACGTGACAGTTACAACCTATCTGGTAATATCGGACTGCCCATAATCCCCTCGATTAAATACTGTTTTATCAGCGATTCCTTTGAGCATGGATCTTTTGCTCTGGGTTTTGCCTGGCCTATAGGCGGGTACTTTGTCTTTGATATTCTGCTCACCCCATTCAGTTGGATGCAAACCACCATTACTACTGTGCTGGCTACCGCTTATGACTATTATACCGGCATGTCTGGGGTGCATTTGAAATTTGGTCTTCCCTTCTCTTTCCGCCTGGAGGGGAGTTACACCGGAAGCACCGAAATTGTTACCGAATCCAATGAGGCTTTTATATCTGCCGGGTTTGATTTTAATTTAAGCCGTTCCGTACTGGTTAATCTCGCCACCAGGCTGGATCGTAAAAAGGTAAAGACCCTTAACTTCGGCCTGACTGTTCAAACCGATGGCTAACCATTAACTGCAACTATCCATTAATTAAGAGAACCAATTACCCGCCCTGAGTTTTATTGGGGATAATAGATAAAAAAGAGAACAAAAAGGTAAAACAACATGAAAAAGACAGAATTTTGGAGAGTTTTTTTTAAATCCAGCCTGACCAGATTGTTGCTGCTGACAATCCTGGTCGGGTTTCAGTCCAGGCAGTCCAAGGCTGATTTGCCCAAATATAACCGTAGTAATGAATCTATTTACTTTTTATCCTCCCGAGGGCTGGATATTGACAGTATGTTTTTTTCCCTGGATATTGGCAACTACTATTTTAATCCGGCCCGGGTCAGCACCAACCGGCAAAACAACTTCTCTCTGGGACTGCAGCAGATGAGCGGCGGAGATGAATCAAATGATTTTTGGGAAAAAACCGGATACTTTCTAAGCCTTAGCATGCCCAATCTGAGCATTTTCAACACCCAGCAAAATAATCTTATTGATGATCATCCTGATAACTATAGTAAAAGGCATCTGGGCCTGCAATTAGGAGTATCCAGCCGCGATTTGAACCTTACCCATAGATACAATGTCGCCCTGGGTTTTACTGCTCATAAATTAACCAATCATAACAGTGATTTTAAAATAGATGACCTGTTCACCTGGGATGCTGGTTTGTTGTTCGACTTCAACAACATTGTGCTTGACCTGGTGGTGCTTGATCTTTCCCAGGTTTATTTTAGTCGCGATGATGCCAATAAGTTGAACTATAAAACCAACTATGCGCTGGGGCTCAGCGGCAAACCTTTTTTGGACATCCTGCTCTCCTTTAAAGTGCAGAGCCGGGCCGATGATCCAGAACTCGATCTCAGGATAAGGTTTGGCTGGTATAAGTATTTTCCCAGTAGAAGGGTCGGCGTGGCCGCCGATTTTTGCCTGGACATAGATTATGACAACACCTATACCAATATACCTCTATCCAGAACCTCCCTGGGCCTGTTCTACTCCTTTGAATCCTCGGTAAAGCGACTAAAAAGGCAGAAAAAAAATATGATGTGGCTGTCCGACAATCTAAAGTTGCGTTTTGGCCTGGCTTTGCAGCGCAGTAATTTCGCCCCACCCCTAGAAGTACGTTCAGTCAAAAGGGTTGACTTCAACTCTCAAATCCAATTCTATGTAGGGTTGAGTAAGGATTTTTAACCTCTAAAGCCTCCTTTTCCTCATCAGCAGCCACAAAAAGAAGGGACCTCCCAAAAGGGAGGTGATGATCCCCACCGGGATTTCGGCGGGTGCTGTAAGGCTTCTGGCTAAAAGGTCGCAGATAGTTAAAAAAGAGCCGCCGAACAGAATGACGGCGGGAGTCAGGTAGAGATGGTTCCAGCCCACCAGCAGACGGCAGATATGGGGAGCCATCATCCCCACAAAGCCGATGGGACCGCAGAGAGATACAGTAGCGCCCACCATTAGGGAGCAGAGTATAAAGAGGATTTTTTTTATGGCCAGGGGATCAAGACCGCGGCTGGCAGACAACTCATCGCCGCTGATTAGCAAATTCATCTCCCGGGTCAACCCTAAAATCAAAATTGTCCCGATTAGAAAAAAAGGCAGCAGGTTCCAGACCGCGGAAAAACCCACCACTTCAACGCCACCCATTAACCAGCGCAAGATGCGAAAGGAGTTGTTGAAGTCGCTGATATATTGAATGAACATGATCAAACTGGAAAAGGTAAAACTGATGGCTACTCCGGCTAAAAGCATGGTGGCGGTGGAAAAATCGCTCTTTATCCTGGTAAGGGCGTAGACCAGGGAGATAGCCAGCAGAGATCCCAAAAAAGCGGCCAGAGAGGAGGCCGGGATACCTAACAAGGTAAAGGTTATTCCAATTCGCAAATAAAGGGCGGCGCCCAAAGCGGCTCCGCTGGATACTCCCAGGGTAAAGGGGGTGGCCAGAGGGTTGCGGAACATGGTCTGAAAAACCATACCGCATAGAGCCAGCATGGAACCGGTTAAAAATGCGGTGGCCACCCGGGGAATCCGCAATTGCAAGAGGATGCTGGCATCCACAGACTGTTCTTTTAGTTGCCAGATAGTCTGCCAGGGAATGATGCGGTCTCCTAAAAAGGGGGTCACCAGCAAAATTATCATCGTCGTCAGAGACAGAAGCAGCAGCAATAAAGCGGGCCGGTTCATAATAAACTGCCTCTTTCCATCACCACGGGCAAATTCGCCTCTGGATGACTGGCCAGCAAGAAATCGGTTTCATAGATGCTGGACAGTACCTTAGAGTGAACTAACTCGGTTTTGTTGCCAATAAAAACCGGTTTACCCTCTTTTAGGGCTAATATCCGGTGGCTGAAAGCAGCGGCAGCGTTTATGTCGTGGGTTACCGCCAGAATAGAGGTCCCTTTTTGGCGGTTGATCTGTTTTAGGCATTGAAGAATATCCACCCGGTGCCGGGGATCTAAAAAAGCGGTGGGCTCATCCAGGAGTATAATCTCGGTCTCCTGGGCCAGAGCAGCGGCTATCAGTACCTTTTGCCGTTCCCCGCCACTCAAAGTATCCAGAGATCTACGCGCGAACTTGGCCGTACCGGTTATCTCCAGCGCCGATTGCACTGCCAGCCGGTCTTTTTCGGAGGGCAGGCGCAAAAAACTCAAGTGGGGATAACGGCCCAGGGCTACAAAATCTTCTACCAAAAAAGGGAGACCGGTTGGCGCAGTTTGGGGGACATAACTTACTAGAGCAGCGATCTTTTTGCGGCTAAAAGTATCCAGAGGCTGTCCCCGGAGAAAAATTTTACCCTCATTTAAGGAGAGGACTCCCAGCAGGCACCTTAGCAGAGAGGTCTTGCCGGCGCCGTTGGGGCCGATAATGGAGAGATACTCTCCCGCCCGAACTTCAAAGGAGAGTTGAACTAAAATTTTGGTTCCCCCCAGGCATAGAGATAGATTCTCAACTTTTAACAGGCAATTTTGGTTCATTTATCCTCCCTACCGGTTTTGGTGAAGGTTCTGCCACCTGGTTCAGGGTGGATAAGTGCGGCTAAATCCTCCAAAAGCAGGATGAATCGAGACCCGGGGATATTTACATAATCCCTGGCCAAAATATGGACTCTTCTCTGCTTGACTGCGGTTACTTTGTCCAGCCGTGACCAAAGACTGATATCTGATTGAAAGTTGGTTTTTATTTCTTGGGCTCCGCCTAAAAGATCGATGATTATTTCTGGGTTCATGGCCACAATTCCCTCGGCAGTCACCATGGGGAAGGGGATAGTTTTTCCCTGGAAACTGTTTTTTCCGCCCGCTATTCTAAGAAGAGATGAATAGTATTTTTCATGACCGGCAATATAGATATCCTGCCAGAATTGTCGGCCTGGGTGGCGGGATACACAGATCATCACCCGGGGCCGGCCGCTATTTTTTATTTTTTTTTCAATCCGCTTCTCTATTTTGGCTATCCTGGCTTCCAATTGCGATTTTAAATGTTCTGCCCGCTTAGATATCCCGCAAATTGTGCCGATCTCCGTATAAGAGGCCAGAATATCAGCCATTGATTTATGGCTTATCATCATGGTTTTTAGCCCCAAGCGGGCAAAGTTGGGCTGTAGGGCTCGATGTTCCGGCAGCATTAAAACCAAATCGGGCTGTAATCTAAGCACCTGCTCGTAACTTGGTTCCATATAGCCGCCCACCTGGGCGATCTTTTTAACTTCCGGAGGATAAAGGCAATGTTTGGTGACTCCCTTTACCCGTTCGCCCAGCCCCAGGGCAAACAGCACTTCGGTTATGCTGGGAGCGGTGGAGACAATCCGTTGGCAAGAGATTGGTTCATCTTTGGAAGGGCTGATTTTATCTACTTGTTCCTCTGCCTGGGAACTATTGAGCCCTGCTGCCAATACTATAAACAATAGAGTCATGGACAGCACTAGTCCCGGAATTAGTCTTGGCCGCCACCTATAACGCATCTAATTCCTCCTTCACCAACTCTAAAACCGAGGGCAGAGCCATTTTTCTTGCCACAGCCTGGCTAGATATGGCGGCCATTTGTTCAGAACTATAACCCCAGGCGCTGTGTAAATCTTTAATGATTTTGCTAAGACCCGGTCTGGTCAATATTTTTAGGCTGAAGAGTTTTAGCGCCGTCTGCAGGTAGTTGGTGGTGGCCGTCACTCTGGACCCGTATTGGCTGAACTTTTCTGGATCTGAATCGGTGGCCAGATGGATAAATATTCCGCCCACTTTTCCACCTTTAGTTTTTTGGGCCAAAGAGAGGATATATTCCCGTTCGTCTGCTTCCACTCCTAACTGTTTCAGGGTTTGGTCCAGGTTATCTTTTTCTCCCATTTTTCCGGACAAGATACGGCTGTAGAGGTCATAGATGACCACGTCATCTTCTGAATCATCGCCAAATAGCCACTGAACAGCGCCAAGGGGAAATTCCAGGTTATATAGGAGCAGAGCGCTGAGTTTAAAACCGATCTGTTTTTTAATCTTTTGCCATTTGCCCTGTTTGATATGTTGCAGTTGATCTTTCAAAGTGATGCCATCAAACTCAACCCCATCTATAGTCATCTTTTTTTCCAGGCTGGCCCGGATCTGGGGCGGACTGGCAGAGATAAAATAGATAGGATTTTGTTGGATTGTTTGGCCGGTTCCGCGCCGCAATTCTCTGAGCAAAGTCGCCGCTCCCGGGATGGAACGCTTATCCAGAGCGGTTTCCATGGCGATAGAAACCAGGTCTCTGAGACGGGAAAAATTGGTGTTGAGGTAAGTTTTATCGATATCCCAAATATAGATGTGGCCTTGAAAATCGGCGGGCAGATTACGGTGGTTGTTACGGTTGAGGGGATATCTATATTGCTTTTTCAATTGACGCTTATCCTAAAAATTGGAACCTTCAGAGTAAAAGTTGGTCAAAATCAACGGCTCACTGGTGGCCATGGTCACATCATTGCCCAGATATTATCCAAAATATTTCTATATTGCCTGGAGGTAATAGATAAAATCCACTGCTCCCTTAAGACTGGAGATATCCTGGCTGCGACTGGCCTGGTCCACCATCTTTTTAAGAGTTTCCAGACTGGAGTTTAAATCGGGAGGTAAAGATTTGGACACCACCTCTTTTAAACTGTCCACTTTGTCCTCGGCACTCATTTTTTTGCCAAGTTGCTGTCCTAAACGGAAAATGGGATCAAGGCCCCTATTTTTCGGCAGCAACTCTCCTGGCGAATCACCTGGGAGATCAGGTCCCCGGTTTCAGGTTCACACCCTCTGGTGGCAAAAATGATGGCCTGATTTCCATGCAAATGGGGTCCTATTTTGCAAAATACTTGCCTGAAATCACTGGCTTCCAGGCAGATGACTATAAAATCAAATCCCAGTTTTTTTTTTATGGTTTTTTCCAGATCTTTTAACTTAGGTTTATTTAGGTGATCAGCCAAATCA